>JAFWCS010000142.1 GCA_017534365.1 Clostridia bacterium
ATGCCGCGGGTCGCGTCGTTGAGGGGCAGATGCAGGGTGATGTAATCCGCTTTTGCATAGAGCGCCGCAAGATCCGTGACGATCTCCACGCCGTCCTTTTCGCTGACAAACGGATCGTAGCCGACGATATCCATGCCGAGCGCTTTCGCGCCGTCGGCGACCATGGCGCCGATCGCGCCCAGGCCGATCACGCCGAGGGTCTTGCCGAGGATCTCCGGGCCGGCAAAGGCGCCCTTGCCCTTTTCGACCAGCTTGCCGACCGCGTCGCCCTCGCCCTTGAGGGTCTTTGCCCAGTCGATCGCCTTGGCGACCTTGCGGGAAGCGAGGAACAGGCCGCAGAGCACGAGCTCCTTGACGGCGTTGGCATTTGCGCCGGGGGTGTTGAAGACGACCACGCCCTGCTCGCTGCAGGCGGGCACAGGAATGTTGTTGACGCCGGCGCCCGCGCGGGCGATGGCGATCGTCTTGGCGTCGAGCGTCATTTCATGCATCGAAGCCGAGCGCACGAGCACGGCGTCCGGCGCGGTGAACGCGTCGCCGCAGGTGTATTTCGCGGGATCCAGCTGCGCCAGACCCACCTTGGAAATTTTGTTTAACGTCAGGATTTCATACATGGCGGTCACCTCAGTTGTTCTTCTCGAACGCGGTCATGAAGTCGACCAGCTTCTCCACGCCTTCGATCGGCATCGCGTTGTAGATGCTCGCGCGCATGCCGCCCACGGAGCGGTGGCCCTTCAGGTTGACGAAGCCGGCCGCAGCGGCGTCCGCCACGAACTTGGCGTTCAGCTCGTCGCTTTCGGTCACGAAGGTGACGTTCATCATCGAGCGGTCCTCGTGCTTGACGGGGTTGTGGAACATCTTGCTGCCGTCGAGGAAGTCATAGAGGATGGCCGCTTTCTTCTGATTGTGGATCTTCATGGCCTCGAGACCGCCGAGATTCTTGATCCATTCCAGCACGAGCTTGCAGATATAGATCGACCAGCAGGGCGGGGTGTTGTAGAGGGAATCCGCGTCGGCGAGCGTCTTGTAGTTGAGCATGGCGGGCGTGGTCTCACGCGCGTTGCCCAGCAGATCCTCGCGCACGATCACGACCGTCAGGCCGGCGGGGGCGACGTTTTTCTGCGCGCCGCCATAGATCAGGCCGTATTTGGAAACGTCCATCGGCTCACTCAGGAAGCAGGAGGAAACGTCGGAGAACAGCGGCACGCTGCCGGTCTCGGGCAGGGTGTGCCATTTCGTGCCGTAGATCGTGTTGTTTTCGCAGATGTAGAAGTAATCCGCATCCGGGCGCACATCCGCGGCGGTGACCTTCGGGATGCAGGAGAAATTCTGCTCCTTGGAGGAAGCCGCGACCTTGACGTCGCCGTATTTGAGGGCTTCCTTATAAGCCTTCGTGGAGAACTGGCCGCTGAGCGCGTAATCCGCCTTGCCGCTGCCGTTCATGAAGTTGAGCGGGATGGCTGCGAACTGCGTGGAGGCGCCGCCCTGGCAGAAGATGATCTTGTAGTTGTCGGGGACGTTCAGCACCTCGCGGAACAGATCGAATGCGCCGTAAACGATCGACTCATAGACCTTGGAGCGGTGACTCATCTCCATCACGGACTGGCCGCTGCCCTGATAATCGAGCATTTCGGCCGCCGCGCGGTTGAGCACGCTCTCCGGCAGCATGGAGGGACCGGCGGAGAAGTTGTAGACTCTTGCCATAGTTATTACATCCTTTCTATCAGGAAAATTAACGCGGTTATTCGGCTGCGGGGGAGATCGCTATGCCCAGATCCGTCAGCTGCGGCGCATCCACGGCCGCAGGGCAGTCCGTCATCGGTTCGCTGGCGTTCTGCACTTTCGGATATGCGATCACGTCACGCAGGGATTCGCAGCCAAGCATCTGCATGATCAGACGGTCCAGACCGATGCCCATGCCGCCGTGCGGCGGGGCGCCGAAGCGGAAGGCGTCCAGCAGATAGCCGAATTTTGCGTGCGCTTCCTCATCGCTCAGGCCGAGCAGCGTGAAAATGCGGCTCTGCAGGCCCGGGTCGGTGATGCGGATGGAGCCGGAGCAGAGCTCCACGCCGTTGAGCACAAGGTCATAGGCCTTTGCGCGCACGGCGGCCTTGTCTGTTTCCAGATAGGGCAGGCATTCATCCATCGGCGCGGTGAAGGGATGGTGCATCGCAACGAACTGCTGCGCATCCTCGTCCCAGTCGAAGAACGGAAACTCCGTAATCCACAGAAGATTATATTGACCTGCGGGGATAATGTCAAGCTTTTTCGCAACAATTTGACGCAAAGCGCCCAAAACGGTGAGCACGATCGAATTCTTCGTGTCGCCCACGATCAGCACCACGTCGCCCGGCTCCGCGCCGGCGGCAGCCAGCACGGCGGCCATTTCTTCCTCCGTGAGGAATTTGGCGAAGGAGGAGCTGAAGGTGCCGTCCGCGTTCATGCGGATCCAGGCCAGCCCCTTCGCGCCGATGCCGCGCGCGGATTCGGTGAGCTTGTCGATCTCTTTGCGGGTCAGGGTGTTGACGGCATTTTTCGCGGTGATGCCGCGCACGCTGCCGCCGCCGGCGATCGCGCCGGTGAAGACGCCGAAGCCGCAATTCTTCACGG
>JAFWCS010000143.1 GCA_017534365.1 Clostridia bacterium
ACCGCCGCCAGGATCAGCAGGATGCCGAGCCCCGAAAGGAGGGTCAGCGGTTCGGAAAACACAAGGATCCCGATCAGCGTTGCGACCAGCGGCTCCACTGTGGCGAGGATCCCCGCCCTGCCGGCCTCGACCGTGCGCAGGCCGACCGTATAGGCCAGAAACGGGATCACCGCCGTCACCAGCGCAGTCAGGCAGCAGAACAGAAACAGGGAAACCGGCTTTTCCGCGGCGGAGGCCTTCGAAAGCAGCTCCGCGGGGCGGCAGATCAGCCACGCGCCGGCCGCCGCGATCAGGAACGTATAGGACGTGACCGCAAACGGCGAATACCGGCGCAGCGCGACCGTCCCCAGAATGCTGTAAAGGCCGTAGCCGAAGCCGGCGCCGAGGCCGACCAGCAGCCCCTTCAGCGTCAGCCCCTCCCCGGTGATGCCGGAAACGAGCACGCAGCCGGCAAACGCCAGAAGCAGGGCAAGGATCTTTTGCAGCGTCAGCTTTTCATGCAGGAACAGCACCGACATGAGCATGATCCAGATCGGCGACGTATAGAGCAGGATCGCCGCGGTCGAGAGCGGCATCATGGTGATCGCGGTAAAATAGCAGACCGTGAAGAGCAGCACGCTGCCGAAGCCCAGCCCCAGAAAGAGCGGCAGATCCCGCAGCCGGATCCGGAAGCCCGCCCGGTCCCTGACGAGCAGCACGGCGAAGAAAACCGGCACCGCCAGCGCGAGGCGGATCGCAACGATCTGCGCGGCGCTGAAGCCGAAGGCCTCCAGCCGCCGGACAAAGATGCCCATGCTGCCCCAGAAGCAGCCTGCCAGAAGAATCAGCAGCGGGCCGAGGCGGCGTCTGCTTTTTTCCGTCATCCGCCCCCACCTCCTTAAATAAAGTTCATCTTTCCGTTATTCTTCCGTTCCGAGCGGCGCAGGGAAGAAGTGGAAGCGATCGACCCAGAGCGTCGCCCCCTGCTCCGGCCGGAGAATGAGGCAGAGATCGGTCACGTCCTCCAGCGGCGCGTCGAAGCGGAAAAAGTCGCTGCGCCGGCAATACCATTCGAAGGAATCGGTCGGGTGCTCCGCGCGGATCGTTCCGAGCAGGCGCCCGTGTTCGCCGCCCGCCGCAACGTCGATCTCCGCCCGGCCGCCTACGCAGTAATAATCGATGGAAAAGCCGACCTTGTCGGCCAGATTGCGGATCTTCGGATAGGCCAGCACCGCTTTCTCGGTGCAGGCGACGCAGAAGCCGAACAGGCAGCTGTTTTCGACCTTTCTGACGTGCTCGCCCCGCATGAACCACTCCGCCTCGATCTGATTCCAGTCGGAATCATACTGCCCGACGCCGTATTCCACGATCAGCGGATCGGTGACCAGCTCGCCGTTTTCCCTGACGTGCACGTAGCAAAGGCCGCTGGAGCGGTACATTTCGGTCTGCTCCTTCACGGTGATCGCCTGAAACAGCTGCCCGTTCCATTCGCAGAAGCTGCTGTGGTCGATCGTCGAGCCTGTATGCCCGAGAAAACGGTAGGGACCGTAAACGCAGTCGGAAACCGCGTAAAAGCCGCCGTAGCTGAGATAATACCGCCCGCCGATCCGATTCAGCGAAGCCTTGTCATCGCCGCAGTGATCCAGTTCCAGCTTCCGCGGCGTTTCGGCAAAGGAGACCATATCCTCATTCAGCCGCGCGATAAAATAGCCGCAGCCCGCGCCGTAGCACCACGCCGGGCCGCCGAAAACGAGATAGTATTCGCCGTCGTCATCCTTGAAAACGGCAGGGTCGTATTCCCGTGTCGTTGTGACGCTGCCGTCGAGCAGCGGCCGCCCGAGCGCATCCGCGAACGGCCCGCCGGGGCGGTCGGCAACGGCCACGCCGATCCGGCTGCTCCCGTCGGAAAAGTAATAGTAGTATTTTCCGTTCCGCTCCGCAGCGTCGACCGCCCAGCAGCGATCGGACGGACCCATAAAGAAATCCTCCGGCCGGACGGTGCATTCGAGCGCCCATTCGACCGCGTCGGCAGAGGACCAGATCTGCCAGTCGTGCATGCAGAAATTCCGCGCGTCCGGGATCGCGTCGTGCGAAGCGTAGAGATACATCCGCCCGTCAAAGACGTGAATGTGCGGATCGCACACCCCCATGCCGGGCAGGATCGGATTTTTCTTTGCAATCTGTTTCTTCATCAAAAACCTCCGTGCGAACCGCCTGCTTTCTCCGCGCGCTGCGCCGGCAGAGAACCCATGCCGTGTTTTTGCAAACTGCAATGGCCAGCTCTGTTTAAAGCTTGCTCCCGCAGTATTCGCAGAATTTTCCGCCGCCGGCCTTCGCGCCGCAGTTCCGGCAGAAGTTCGGCGCTTTTTCCGCTTCCGGCGCAGGCCCGGCAACGCGCTTCGCTTCGTCGATCAGCTGCTGCATGGAGGCCTGATCTTCTGCGATGCGCCGCTGCGCTTCGGCTTCGGCGCGCGCACGCTCCTCCGGCGTCATTTTATCAAGCATCTCCTGCGCTTTCCTCTTCGCCTCTTCCAGCAGCCTTGCCAGCTCTTCCTGGCTGAGATTCAGATTGTTTTCTTCCATGGCTCGCTCTCCTTAATTTATTGATTTTTCACTTCAAAAGTCAGCGCAAGCGCTTCGCCGCACGCTGCGGAAAAGACGATGCGGCCGTTTTCCGCTTCCACGAATGTGATCCCGTCCGCGCCGGCAAACCGGCCGTTCTGCCAGAGCACGCTGCCGTTCAGCGTCACGGTCTGCCCGTCGGCAAACGGCAGATCGATGCGCGCCGTCGTGCCCTTCGGCAGGGACGCGTTGAGAAGGAACGCGCCGTCTGCGGTTTTGCGCTCGGTCACGCGGATGAAGCCCTTGACCGAGGGCACGACGCAGCGGACCGTATCGGGCGCGGTCAGCTGCGGCTGAATGAGAAATTCCTCATAGCCGGCTTTCACAGGCCGGACGCCGGCGAAATATTTGCTCATGATGACCAGCGGCCCGCCGGTCCAGGCGTGGTTGGACGTGCCTTCGGCCTTCGACCAGTTCTCCCAGAGGGTGGAATAATCCTCCCGGATCATCGCGTCGAACCGCTGCAGCATCCGCTGCCTTGCGACGTCATACCGTTCCATCCGGCAGAGCGCTTCCAGCACGTAGAATTCCATATAAGGGCTGGCGTTCATCGTTTTGGTCAGCAGATCCGTGATCGCGTCGTACTGTTCTTCTTCGGCCAGACCGGAAAGGACGGCGATCGCGTTCGCGCGGTCGTCCGGGCCGAGCACGCCGCTGCTTTTGTAGCCCTTCCCCGTCCAGAGCGCGGCATAGCCTGCTTTGATCTCCTGCATGCGGGCGGTCAGATCCCCGCAGTCCATGCCAAGGACTTCCGCCATTTCGCAGATACGCGAAAGCGCGTAGTAATACCATGCGTTTTCGAGCGCGGGCACGTCAATGAAGCTGCCCCAGTCCAGCCAGTCCCACGAGCCGGGGCGATGCACGACCAGATGGTCAGCGCCGATCGACCAGAGATTGACGTAATCCACCGCCGCGTCATAAACCGCGCGCAGGAAGTCCGCGTCGCCGGTGTAAAGATAATAGGTCCAGAAACCGCACACGCCGGCCAGCTGCTGCACGGGCAGCTCAAAATAGGCGTCGGTCGCGGGGATCACGGTCTGCAGCACCTTCGTTTCGGGATCCACGTGCCCGAGCATGGAGGCGACGCCCTTCTGATAGAGCAGATACGCGTTTGCGTCCATCGAATACAGCGTCATCGCCATTTCGTTCGTCACGTCGCCCCACCACTGCGCCCGCTCTCTGTCCGGGCAGTCCATGAAGTTGTCGCGCATGGTCACATACAGCGTGCGCAGCGATTTCTGCCAGAGG
>JAFWCS010000144.1 GCA_017534365.1 Clostridia bacterium
GACGAGGAAGAGGAGATATCCAAGATAGACGACGACACCTATTCCATCGACGGCGGCGCGCTGCTTGACGACGTGATAGAGCTGCTCAAATTCTCTCCGTTCGATCCGGAGGAGGACGAGCCGGATTACGACACGCTCGGCGGCTTCGTGGTCAGCCTGCTCGGCTATCTGCCCACGGAGGCGGACGGCACGGTGGAGGCGGAATACAAGAATCTGCGCTTCACTGTCCTCTCCTATGAGGAACGCCGCATCGGCAAGATCAAGGTCGAGATCCTCCCGACACAGGAACCGGCCGACGAAGAGGACGACGACTGAAACAGCATAGAGAATCCCGGCGCGCCGCAGGTCCGGAACCAGCAGCGCGCCGGGTCATTTTTTATTCGAAATCGGTCAGATCTTCGCGCAGCAGGGCCGTGCGCGTGATGGAGACCTGCGCCGCCGCGGCGAATTCCGCAAGCAGGGCGCTCGCGAGCAGGTCGGCGTTGAGATTCACCGTGCTGCCCGCCGCAAGGGTGGCTGCGATCCGCACGGTCTCCCCCGCCGCTTCGCAGGCGAACCGGCGCACGAGCGTGCAGAGATTGACGGTCTTGATCCCGCGCTTGCTGCGCTTCTCGGCGTTCAGCTCCCCGCTGTCCATCACGGCCTGCGCCCCGGCGGCAAAGCCCGCGGCCTCCCCTTCGGAAACGAAGGTCAGCGTGATCGTATACTCCGCCGCGGCAATCTCGTTCGCCTTCTGCGCCGGCGCGGTCACGGCGACGATCTCCAGCCCGTCCGGCAGCGCGGCGTTCATGCGCGCCTGAATTTCCTCATCCGTGATCTCGCCCTCGATCCGCAGATCGATCGGCTCGCGCAGACCGGTCTGGCCCAGGGGCAGCGGCAGCAGGAAGGTTCTATAGGGATGCGGGTTGAAGCCCTCCGTATACCACAGCGGGATCCGCGCGCGCCGCACCGCGCGGGTGAAGCAGCGGTTCATATCCAGATGCGAGGTATAGATCGCGAGCCCGCTCTTTTTATACCACAGACGGACGGATCTCATTGCACACACCTCCGTTCAGTCGGTTCGCACCGCAGCCCGCGCAGTGCTCGCGGCAGCTCGGCGTCGTTTCCCCGCGATGGGCCTTCTCGTTTTCGCGGATCAGGAAGCGCTTGGTCACGCCGTAATCCATGTGGTCCCACGGCAGCACCTCGTCAAAGGCGCGCCGGCGCGCGGTGTAGAAATAGGGGTCGATCCCGCACTCCGCAAAGCTCGCCATCCACTTCTCGCGGTCGAGGCATTCCTCCCAGCTGTCGAAGTGGCAGCCCTTGCGCCACGCGGTTTCGATCACCTCCGCCAGCCGGCGGTCGCCCCGCGCGAACACGCCCTCGAGGAAGCTCGTCCACGGCACGTGGCGGGAAACGCTGACCTTGCGCGTTCTGACGCAGGAGATCAGGAAATTCTGCTTCTCGATCAGGGTCTCCGGGCGGTCCTGCGGCTCCCACTGGAAGGGCGTGAAGGGCTTGGGCACGAGCGAGGCCAGACTGACGCTCACGCTCACGCTCTTGCCCTTGGGCTTGTTTTCCTGATGATAATAAGCGTCGACCACGGCCTGCGCCAGATCGGCGATGCCGCGGAGATCGTCCTCGGTCTCGGTCGGCAGCCCGATCATGAAATAGAGCTTGACCGCCGTCCAGCCGCCGGCAAAGGCCTGCGCCGCCGTGGAGAGCACTTCCTCCTCGGTGATATTCTTATTGATCACGTCGCGCAGACGCTGGGTGCCCGCCTCCGGGGCGAAGGTCAGCCCGCTGCGGCGCACGGCGCTGAGCTGCTCCATGAGCTCCCTGGGGAAATTGTCGATGCGCAGGGACGGGAGCGAGACGTTGATCTTCTCCTCCACCGTCCAGGGCAGCATATGGGTCAGCAGCGCCTCAAGCCCGTGATAATCGCTCGTGCTCAGCGAGCACAGGGAGATCTCGTCATAGCCGGTGCTTTCGCAGATCGCGCGGCACTGCGCCTCCACGGTCTGCGGGGATTTCTCGCGCAGGGGGCGGTTCAGGAAGCCCGCCTGGCAGAAGCGGCAGCCCCGGATGCAGCCGCGGAAGATCTCGACCGTGGTGCGGTCGTGAACGACCTCCAGAAACGGCACGACGAATTCCGACGGGGCGAACATCGTATCCAGATCCGCCACGTTGCGCTTCTCGACCTTCTCCGGCGCGCCGGCGGTCGGCGTGATCGCCCGCACGGTGCCGTCCTCATTGTAAGACACGTCATAGAGGGCCGGCACGTAGACGCCCTTGATCTGCGCAGCGGCCTCGAGGAATTCCCGCTTCGTCGCGCCCTTCGCTTTATATTCCTTCAGCAGGTCGATCAGCTCGTTCGTCACCTCTTCCCCGTCGCCGGGCAGGGTGATGTCGAAGAACGGCGCCATCGGCTCCGCGTTGCACACGCAGGCGCCCCCGGCGATGACGATCGGCGTGAGGGCCGTGCGGTCCGCCGCGCGCACGGGCAGGCCGGCCAGATCCAGCATGTTCAGCACGTTCGTGTAGCTCAGTTCATACTGCATCGTGAAGCCGATCAGATCGAACTCCCGCACCGGATCGCCGCTTTCGTGGGCATAGAGCGGGATCCCGTGCGCGCGCATGATCGTCTCCATATCCGTCCACGGGGCAAACACGCGCTCGCACCAGGCGTCCGGCCGGGCGTTGACGAGAGAATAGAGGATCTTCATGCCGAGATGCGACATGCCGATCTCATACGTATCGGGGAAACAGAAGGCGTAGCGGATCGCGACGTCTTCTTTGTTTTTTATGACGCTGTTCAGCTCGCCGCCGGTGTAGCGGCCGGGCTTCTGCACCTGCATCAGAAAAGGCTCGAGGGCCTTTGGCATCATCTGGATCGCTCCC
>JAFWCS010000145.1 GCA_017534365.1 Clostridia bacterium
CGGCACGACCGCCGAGCTGCTTTGGGGCTATTCGGACGGCGGGCAATTCACCAGCGAGCTGCCGGCGCATCTGATGAGCCACATTTCCCGCCTCGCGATCGATCCGGATCACCGCATCATCATGCATTGCCACCCGGATTACACCCTTGCGCTCACGCAGAACCTGCCTGTGGACGAAAAAGCGGTCACTCGCGCCCTCTGGCAGGTCATGACCGAGAGCATCGTTGTCTTCCCCGAGGGCGTCGGCGTGCTGCCCTGGATGGTCTGCGGCACCAACGAGATCGGCGAAGCGACGGCGGAGAAGATGAAGGAATTCCGCCTTGTGGTCTGGACACTGCACGGCATTTACGGCTGCGGCAAGACGATGGACGAAGCCTTCGGCCTGATCGAAACCGTGGAAAAGGCGGCGAAAATGTATCTGCTGGCCGCTCCGCTGCCGCGCCTGAATCTGATCACGGACGCGCAGCTGGCCGCCGTCGCGGAGCGCTTCGGCGTCAACTATCGCAAGGATTATTTGGATCTGCAGTAATTGCAGTCGAACAGGATATACTATATCATAATATTTATTGGAGGTTATCTCATGGCGAACAGAATCATTCTCAATCCCGTTTCCTATCACGGCAAGGGCGCGATCGCGGAGATCATTCCGATCGCGAAGTCCAAGGGCTGGCAGCATCTCTTTGTCTGTTCCGACCCCGATCTGATCAAGTTCGGCGTCACCGCAAAGGTGACCGATCTGCTTGACGAAGCGCAGATTCCCTACACGGTGTATTCCGGCATCAAGCCGAATCCGACCGTCGAGAACGTCAAGGACGGCGTGGCGGCCTTCAAGGCCTGCGGCGCGGATGCGATCATCGCTATCGGCGGCGGCTCCTCGATGGATACCGCGAAGGGCATCGGCGTGATCATCACGAATCCCGAATTCGAAGACGTCCGCTCGCTGGAAGGCGTTGCGCCGACGAAGAATCACGCCGTGCCGACCATCGCCGTGCCCACCACCGCCGGCACCGCCGCGGAGGTCACGATCAACTACGTGATCACCGACGTTGAAAAAGAGCGCAAGTTCGTCTGCGTGGACGCCAACGATATCCCCGAGATCGCGATTGTTGATCCCGATATGATGTCCTCCATGCCCAAGGGTCTGACCGCCGCGACCGGTATGGATGCGCTGACCCATGCCATCGAGGGTTACACCACCAAGGGTGCGTGGGAAATGACGGATATGTTCCATCTGGAAGCGATCCGCCTGATCGCCGAAAATCTGCGCGGCGCCGTGGAAAACATCCCCGCGAACCGCGACGGCATGGCCCTTGCGCAGTACGTTGCCGGCATGGGCTTCTCCAACGTCGGTCTGGGCATCGCGCACTCCATCGCGCACACGCTCGGCGCGCATTACGACACGCCGCACGGCGTGGCGTGCGCAATGATGCTGCCGATCGTCATGGAATACAATCAGGATTATACCGGCGAGAAATACCGTGAGATCGCCCGTGCGATGGGCGTTGCGGGTGTGGACGGCATGACCCAGGCGGAATACCGCAAGGCCGCTGTGGACGCGGTCAAGCAGCTTGCCGCCGACGTCGGCATCCCGGCGAAAAACGAGAAGGTGCGCGAGGAGGATCTCGATCAGCTTGCCGCCGACGCGTTTGCGGACGCCTGCTGCCCCGGCAATCCGCGCGATACCAGCGTGGAGGAGCTCGAGGAGCTTTATCGCAAGATCATGGCGTAAAGGATCAAAAGACCGCCGGCATCCGAACGGGTGCCGGCGGTGATTCTCTTTCTGCGGTATTTGCTGCGCAGCCGATCTGCGGATCCGGCTGCCCGGTCAACAGTCCGATCCTTTCGCGCGTCAGATCCGCCGTCTGCCGACGTGTTTCCCGATTTCTTTTGTTTTTTTCGGATTTCCGCTTGACAAACCGCTTGAATTCTATTATACTATAGAAACGCTGTGAGTTGCGCAGCGTCGGTATGGTGGCTATAGCTCAGTTGGTTAGAGTGCCAGGTTGTGGCCCTGGA
>JAFWCS010000146.1 GCA_017534365.1 Clostridia bacterium
ACTGTATGTGGACGAGCCTGCCCGCGGGCAGGGCGCCGGCATCGCGTTTTTTGCATTCCTCACGGAGGAACTGCGCGGCAGGATCAAGCGCCTCCGCCTGGAGGTCGGCGCGGAAAACGAAGGCGCCAAACGCCTGTATGCCCGCCTCGGCTTCACCCCGCTGGATTACGAACAGCTCGTCATCGACCGGGAGTTTTAACCCATTATATCATGAACAGCGCGCTGCGGCATGCTCCCGCGGCGCGCTGTTTTGTATTTGGATGCTGTCTGACGCAAGGCGTTCCCTGCGCCGGGCGACAGAGCGCCGCCGCGCCTCATTCCTCCGCCTGCTGCGCGGGATCGTCTTCGGGATCGGCCGAAGCAGCTTCCGCCGGTTCCTCTGCGGCTGCCTCCGGCGCCTCCGCCTGCGGTTCGGCGGCTTGCTCCGCCGGCTGCGGGCCGAAGAATTCCCGCGCTTTATCGAAGGCGGTTTCCTTCCAGCTCTCCATTTTTACACCGATCTCGGTTTCGTTCAGGTTCAGCACCGTGCCGTCCTTTTTCTCGATCTCGATCTCGCAGTCGAAGCCGAAGGAAACCAGCGCCGCGGTCAGCACCGCGAAGGGCGCGGCGGTCAGGCCGATGACCGCGCCGAGGATGCCAGTATTCAGCGAAAGATTCAGCAGCGTTTCGCCCTTGCGCTTGAGCAGCACGCGCGACGCGCTGCCGTCCTTCACAAGCTCCTTGACCGTCTCCACGATCTGCTCCGCCTGCTGTCTGAGTTTCTGTTCATCCATGATGCAGACCTCCTTTTTACTATATATATTCCGGCGATATTCACCGTTTCAGCCCGTCGATCATCTGAAACAGCGTGTCATAAAACTGATGCGTCGGCTCCGCGGCGGCCTGCAGACCGATCACGGTGCCGTGGTCACCCGTCTGCGTCGGCGCCACGTACCACACGCCCGGCCTGAGCGCGGCAAGGTCCTGCGGCAGCGCTTCGTGGGCGTCCGTTGCGGGGAACTGCGCGGAGACCACGCTGACCAGGCCGTCGTTCTCCTGCCACGTTTCGTCGATCACGATCCCGCCCGGCGTCGTGCCCTTATAACTGCCCATGGCCAGCGCCGTCGGCATCAGCACGGGGAGCGTGCCGGTCAGCGGCACCTGCACGCCGAGCAGCGCGCCCTTGCGGGTGGTGGTGTAGGCATAGGAGAAATAATAGACGCCCTGCGCCGTGCCGATGCGCGCGTTCAGCGCCGCCGCGCCGTCCGGCGAGAGATCGTAGGCGACGTTGTCGTTGCCGGAGGCGGTCACGATATCGTAGGCCTCCCGGATCGAGATCGGGCCGTTGACGCCGAACTGATCGAGCATAAAATCATAGGCTTCGTCGGCCGGTTCCGCCAGCCCGCCGATCGCATAAACAAAGGAGGCGAGCAGCTCCGTCGGATCGGTCAAACCGACCAGACCGCCGGCTTCCTCGATCACGCAAGTCAGGGAGGAGCCGTTGTGCGGCGCGCAGAGCGCGGTCACACTGTTGACCCAATCGCCCTTGCCGCCTGTGAAGAGCGGGGACGTATCCTTGCCGGTCGCCGCCTGCTCCGCCGCATCGCCGTTTGCGAGCAGCGCCGTGAGCAGACGGACGGTCGCGCCGCCGAAGCTGTGGCCGACCAGATTGATCTTCACGCGCTGGCCGCCGTTGATCTTTTCGCCCCACTGCGGCACGCGGGCCTCTGCATAGCTGCGGCCGAAGCGTTCGTGGTTGTGCGCCGCCGCGTGCGCCGCGCCGTAATCCACGCGCGTCCCGGTCAGCTGCGCATAAAGCTCGCAGGCGCGGTCCCAGGCGCTCGAGAAGGGCCCGACCGTCGCCTCGCAGACCGTGTAGCCCTCCTGCGTCAGATACTCTGCGAGGCTGCCGGTGCCGGCGCCCCAGTAAGGCAGCTTCGCGTTGATGCCCACGCCGTCGCCCCAGCCGCCCATGCCGGAGACGAGCACATAAGTATATTGGATTTTTCCGCCGTTGAGCGCCCACCAGGCCTCGCGCACGCCGCCGAAATGCACGGGCAGCGCGATCGCAGCGATCAGCACAGCCGCCGCCAGCACGGCAGCGATCAGGCGCGGGATCCGTTTGCGCCCGCCCGGCCTGCGCGGGGCGGGCTGCGGCTGCGCAGGCGCGCCGGGTTCCGCGTCAGCGCCGTCGACAGGCGCGTTCGCCGGTTCGTTCGCCGGTTCATTCTCCGCAGGCCGGATCTGCGCGTCAGGCTTGTTTTCCGGCTGACTGCCGCAGCCGACGAGCGCAAGCAGCTTTGCAAACACGAGCACA
>JAFWCS010000147.1 GCA_017534365.1 Clostridia bacterium
CGCCTGCGCAGTCGGAGGATTGATCGCCTCCCGCGCTGTGCTTTTCGACCGTTTCTGCACGAATTTGTGGACGGTTCACAATATTTATCATGAAAGTTCATGCATTATTAACAAAAAATTAGCACTCGCCTATTGACAGTGCTAATTCTTTGTGCTATAATACAGACGAACAAAGGAACAGAGATCAAAGAAAGGACCTCCGCTCCCGATGCTCAGGTGACAACAACAACACAAGGAGGAATGACGTATGTTGCCGAGTATTTTTGGAGAGAATTTGTTTGATGACTGGTTTGCGTTCCCCGGCTTCCATGAGCTGGAAAATGTGGACCGCAAGCTCTACGGACGCCGCGCCGCGCACGAGATGCGCACCGACATCCACGAGCATGAAGACGGATACGAGGTCGATATCGACCTGCCGGGCTTCAAGAAAGACGAGCTGGCGCTCAGCCTTTCAGACGGCTATCTGACCATCCGCGCCGCAAAGGGCCATGACGAAGAGAAGAAGGACCGCAAGGGCCGGGTCATCCGTCAGGAGCGTTACGCCGGATCCATGCAGCGCAGCTTCTACGTGGGCGAAGCGCTCACAGAGGAGGATATCAAGGCGAAGTTTGAAGACGGCGTGCTGCACCTCTGCTTCCCGAAACGCGAAGAGAAAAAGCTGCCGGAGCACAAGACCATCAGCATCGAATAAACGACAACAACGCGAAAGCGCCCGGATCGGCATGATCCGGGCGCTTTTTTCTGTTTATCCCGGCCCGAGGTCCGGGCGTTCTTCCGCAACGGCGTAAAAACCTGCGCCGCAGGCGGTTGCGGGCAGAAAAAAACTGTGATATAATGGATCAGAAACAATCCCAGGAGGTGATTCGATGCCGAACCAACAGACGCCGATCCTTGTGCTCGGCCCGATGGCGAGTGAGATCGACGCGCTGACGGCAGCGCTGACCGATGCAGAAGAAACGCGGCTCGGCGACTATCGCTGCGTGGCCGGGCTGCTGGACGGCGTGCCGGTCGTGACGGTGCGCACCTTCATCGGCATGGTGCACGCCGCGGCCGCCACGGCGCTGGCAGCTTCCCATTTTTCACCGCGCTGTGTGCTCATTCAGGGCACGGCCGGCGCGCATGATCCGGCGCTGCATCGCGGCGATCTGGTGCTCGGCGCGTCCCTGATCGAAATGGGCAGCTACTACACGCTCCACCGGGATGTCGGCGGCGGGAGCCGCTATGAAGACTACGTCTTCCCCGGCGTGGAGCTCCCCTTCGGAGGCGAGCCGAAGCGCGTGCGCACGCTCGAGAGCGACCCCTCCCTGCTCGCGATCGCCGAAGCCGTGCCGTATCTTCGCGGCAGGCGTGTGACCGGCACGATCAGCAGCGGTGACCTCTGGAACCGCGAGCTGGACGTCCTCGATCGTCTGCATCGGGAATGCGGCTCCCTGTGCGAGGAGATGGAGGGCTTCGCCGTGGCGCAGGTCTGCCGGATGCTGGGGCTGCCGATGCTGGCCGTGCGGGTGATCAGCAACAGCGAATGGCACGCCGGCGAGGACTTTGACGAAAGCGTCGCCCTTTGGTGCCAGGAGTACTGCCGGGAGCTGATCGCGCAGATCGACCGGAATCTCGGAGGAGGCGGCAAGCAATGAAACGAATTTTAGGTCTGGTGATGGCAATGGCAATACTGACAGCGCCGCTCGGCGCTTTTGCGGCGGGATCCGGTCCGTTTGATCCGGGCGTGTGCGGCTGCGAGCGTTTCCGCATTCCCGCACTCTATACGCTTGCGGACGGCAGCCTGCTCGCTTCGGCGGATCTGCGCTGGGATCACGGCTCCGATTCGCCGCAGAATATCGACACGGCCGTTGCGCGTCTGACGGGTGACGGCTGGGAACCGGCGATCGTCAACCGCTTCGACGATTATGCCGACGGGGTCGGCAGCAAGCAGAGCGCCTCCTTCATTGACAGCGCGCTGCTGCAGGCGGCAGACGGCACGGTTTTCCTGCTCACGGAGGCCTATTCCTCCGGCGTCGGCATCCTGAATACCGCGCAGGGCACGGGCTGCGTCACGATCGACGGGCAGCCGCGCATTGCGCTCGCCGCCAACGGAACACAGGACTATACATTCTATATAGGAGACTTTGCGGACGGCTTTGCGCCGATCTGCCGCAGCGGCGCGGCAACGGCCTACAGCGTTGACGAAGCATATCGCATCTATCAGAACGGCAGGCTGCTGACAATGGCGCAGCGCGGGGCGGACGACGCGCCGACGGGCGCTGAAATCGCGCAGACCGTCTTTTACGCCGACGCGGCCTTCTGCGTTGCGGCCAAGCCCTTCCTTTGGCTGCGCAGCAGCAAGGACGGCGGCCGAAGCTGGAGCGCGCCGCAGATCCTGAACGGCATGGTGATGCGGGAGGAGGACTATTTCCTCGGCGTCTGCCCGGGGCGCGGCTGCGCCGTGCGCGTGAACGGCGCTGAGCGTCTGATCTTCACGGTGTATCACTCCCGCGCGGGCGGCAATGAATTTGCCATGACGATCTATTCGGAGGACGGCGGCGTCACCTGGCAGCGAGGCGAAGCGGTGCGTCACGCGCCGATGCTCGGCAAGACGAGCGAATCCCAGATCGTTCCGCTCCCGGACGGCACGCTGCGGATGTTTTCGCGCAACAAATCGAATTACGTCGCTTTCTGCGACAGCGCGGACGGCGGCGTCACCTGGTCGAAGGCGCAGCCGGATCCCGGCCTTTGCGGCACGCAGAACTGCATGGTCTCGTTCCTCAACGCCGGATGTGAGATCAACGGCATGCCCGTGATCCTCGGCTCCATGGGCGGCTCGGTCAGCGCGCGGGCGGACGGCGTGGTGCGCGTCGGGCTGCTCGGCGAAGGCAACCGCATCGACTGGATCTCGACCTATCACGTCAACGACGGCTTTTTTGCCTATTCCTGCCTGACCCGATTGCCGGACGGCGGCTTCGGCCTGCTCTATGAGGATGCGCCGGCGCAGATCAGCTATATGGAACTGGACCTTCGTTCGGACGGCACGCTGACCGCGCGCGAGGGCAAGGATCTGCATTTCACCAAGCAGCCGACCCTGTGGGAGCGTCTGCGGATCTTTTTCATGGACCTCTGGCTGCGGCTGCGCGCGCCGTTTGTAAAATAAAAACCCTGGAAAAGCACACAGCGGACGGCTGCCTTGCAGCCGTCCGCTGTATTTTTGATCTCTTTTTTCAATCCCAGTCGTAAGCCGTTTCCGCGTCGCCGAAGCGCCAGCGCGCGGGGCACGGCGTCTCCAGCC
>JAFWCS010000148.1 GCA_017534365.1 Clostridia bacterium
GCTCAAAAAATACGTTCATCGCATCAAGCACGTGCATCTCAAGAGCATCCGCCGGGCCGTCATTGAAGAAGGCAAGGCGAAGGACTGGAGCTTCCTTGACTGCGTGCGCGCCGGCGCGTTCACTGTGCCCGGCGACGGCGATTTCGATTTCACGCCTGTCTTTGATATTCTGGCTGAAGCCGATTATGAAGGCTGGATCGTTGTCGAGGCCGAGCAGGATCCCGCCAAGGCGAATCCCTATGAGTATGCCTGCCTTGCCCGCAAGTACATTGCGGAGAAAACCGGTCTTTAATTCAAAATGCAAATCAATCGGCCGTCCGAATCGTTTGCCTGCGTTTCGGGCGGCTGCTTTCTGCTGTCCTTCCTGAAAGATTCGGATATTGACAAGGACGGGCAGAAATGCTATATTGATTAGGAATCAGAGCTTGAAGAGGAAAGATGAAGATGAAACGAATCCTTTCTGTTTGCCTGCTGCTGACCGTCGCGCTGAGCGGCGTTCTTGCAGGCTGCATGTATAAAGAGCGGGATGCGCTCGAGGACGGGCAGCTGTCCATTGTGACGACGATTTTTCCGATCTATGACTGGGCGCAGCACATTGCCGGCCGGCATGCCAAAGTGACGCTTCTGCTGGATCGGGGCGTGGATATGCACAGCTTTCAGCCCTCCGCAAAGGATATCATCAAACTGACGTCAGCCAATTTGTTTATCTTTATCGGCGGCGCTTCGGATCAATGGGTGAAGGATGCGCTGAAAGGATCAACGGATCCGCTGCGGGAGCTGAATCTGATGGAAACGCTCGGCGATCAGGCCAAACTCGAGGAGATTGTCGAGGGCATGCAGGCGGAAAAGGATGCGGAGGAAGCGGAATATGATGAGCATATCTGGCTTTCACCCAGGATCGCCGCCTCGCTTTGCCAGTCGATCTGCGACCGGCTCTGCGAGATCGACGCGGAGCATGCGGCGGATTACCGGATCAATGCCGCGGATTACATCACGGAACTGATCGGGCTGGATGCGTCTTATCGCGCGGCGGTCAACGATGCGCAGGTGAAAACGCTGCTCTTCGGCGACCGGTTCCCGTTCCGCTATCTGACGGAGGAATACGGGCTGACCTATTATGCCGCATTTGCCGGCTGCTCGGCGGAATCCGAAGCGAGCTTCCAGACGATCGCGTTTCTTGCGAAGAAGGTTGATGAACTCGACCTGCACGCGATCATGCAGATCGAAACGTCAAACGGCTCGATCGCAAAAACCATCCGCGACACGACCGCAAAGAAGGATCAGCAGATCCTGACACTGAATTCCATGCAGTCAGTCAAGGATAAAAAAAGCTCGTATCTCTCTATCATGCGGGAGAATCTGGAAGTGCTCAGGCAGGCGCTGCGCTGATGAGCGGAAAGGGGACGGATCATGAAAGTGACTTGTGAATACTGCGGCGCTTATGTCGAGGTGACGGAACCCGCGGTTTGCCCGAATTGCGCCGCCTCGCTGGCGGGTCCGATCGAGAAGGCAAAACTGGACGCCCGCGCGCAGATCGAAAAAGCGGCCGCCATCGAAAAGGAACGGCGCGACGCGGATTATGAGGACCGTCTGCTGGAAACGCTCGGCGCTGTGGCGCTCGCCGCGGTCGGCGGCAGCGTGGCCGGCGGCAAGAGCGGGTTCCTCGGCCGGCTGCTGCGCCGCCTGATCGGCATCCACGGCGGAAGAAAAAGATAAAGAATAAAATATCGCCTGCAGTGCCGTTTGACACTGCAGGCGATGCTTCTGTTCCGATTAATCGGCGTTGACCAGCCATTCATGCTCTTTCGCGTAGAAGCGCGTGGTTTTGAACCAGGGGTCGCCGTCAAGGTGACGGATCATCCAGACGTAATACATCTCATAGCCCGGCGCTGTGACCTGCTGATGGTCGTTGCCGTCTGTGATTGTGCAGAAGGCGCCGTCCGTGCTTTTATAGACCTGATCCCCGTTGAAGCAGGCGCCGAAACAC
>JAFWCS010000149.1 GCA_017534365.1 Clostridia bacterium
AACCAGAGGCCGTCGGCGCCGGGCAGCGCGTAGATACTCTGAACATTTGTGGAAAACGTTTCGATTTTATGCGCTTCCGGGTCGCAGACACAGCCCGCGTCCGCGCCGGACGCCGCGTCAAATTTCAGATAATATACTTTGCCGTCCATCAGATCGAAGCCGCGGCGCACAGCATAATCAACCAGCTTCGTCTGGATCGATCCGTTTTTATCCGCATAGGCATAAAACAGATCATAAGAGCCGTCCGAATAAGAGGACGACGTATTATAAAAGATCCTGCCGGCGTCAACGTCCGCCTGAAATCCTTCGGCCGATGCATCCTGCACAGTCAGCCGTCGCCCGTTCAGTTCCAGGATGGTGCCGGTCCCCTTGCGATAAGCCAGCATGCTGTCGATTTCCGGCGAAGCATGATGCAGTAGAAAAAACAGCACCGCTGCCGTGCCCAGGATCAGAACGGCAACAGCCAGGATCGTCAAGGGAATTCCTCTTTTTTCGGAAAGCGTTTGATTCTTCATGAGCGACATCAATACCTCAGAAAAGCATGGCTGCCCCGAAGATGCAGGGCAGCCATATCTGTTTTCACATTACTTCAGCGCGATGGCCTGCTTTGCCTTTGCAACAATATTTTGCGCATCCAGGCCGAAAATATGAAGCAATTCTACAGCCGGGCCGGATTTGCCGAACGTATCGTTGACGCCAAGGCGCACCACGGGCACGGGCTTGCCGCCCTCGCAGACAGCTTCCGCTACTGCGCTGCCGAGGCCGCCGATGATGCTGTGCTCCTCCGCGGTCACAACAGCGCCGGTCTTCGCGGCCGAACGCAGAATGGTTTCGTTATCCAGCGGCTTGATCGTGGCAACGTTGATGATCTCGGCGCTGATGCCTTCAGCGGCAAGGATCTCCTGCGCTTCCAGCGCGTCCTTAACCATCAGACCGGTCGCGCAGATCGTGACGTCCGCGCCGGGACGCAACACGACCGCTTTGCCGATCTCGAACTGATAAGACTCGTCAAACACTCTGGGCCCCGCCAGGCGGCCGAACCGCATGTAGACGGGGCCTTCGTAAGCTGCGGCGGCAAGAACGGCGGCACGCGCTTCAATGTCATCCGCCGGGTTGATCACGACCATGCCGGGGATCACGCGCATGAGCGCAATATCTTCGCAGCACTGATGGCTCGCGCCGTCCTCACCGACGGAGATGCCGGCATGGGTCGCGCCGATCTTCACATTCAGATGCGGATATCCGATGGAGTTGCGCACCTGCTCATAGGCTCTGCCGGCGGCGAACATCGCAAAGGTGCTCGCAAATACGGTGTAGCCTGCAGTCGCAAGGCCGGCAGCCACGCCCATCATATTGCTCTCGGCGATGCCGGAATCAATGAAGCGGTCGGGGTAGGCTTTTTTGAACATGCCGGTTTTGGTTGCGGCGGCCAGATCGGCGTCCAGGACGACGACCTTATCGTTGATCGCGCCGAGCTCGACAAGCGCCTTGCCGTAAGCGTCGCGCGTTGCGGTTTTAATCACATCAGCCATGTCGTTCCCTCCTTATGCTTCCAATGCGGCAAGCTGGGCGTCCAGCTCCTGCCGCGCCAGGGCATATTCTTCCGCGTTGGGGGCTTTGCCGTGCCAGCCAACCTGATTCTCCATATAGGAAACGCCCTTGCCCTTGACGCTCTCGGCAATGATGACAGAGGGCTTGCCCTTGAATTCGGCGGCCGCACGGAACGCAGCGTCGATCTCATCGAAGCTGTGCGCGCAGATCTCGATCACGTTCCAGCCGAACGCCTTGAATTTCTCGGCGATCGGATAAGGAGAATTTACTTCGGCGCAGGTGCCGTCGATCTGCAGTCCGTTGTAATCGACCACAGCGACCAGATTATCCAGCCCCTTGGCAGAAGCGTACATCGCCGCCTCCCAGACCTGGCCTTCCTGGATCTCGCCGTCGCCGAGGATCGTGTAGACACGGTAGCTCTTGCCGCCGAGCTTCGCGCCGAGCGCCATACCGCAGGCGGCGGATATGCCCTGACCGAGCGAACCGGTGGACATATCAACGCCGGGGGTATACTTGATGCTCGGGTGACCCTGCAGCATGGAATCGCTCTTGCGCAGGGTGACAAGCTCTTCCGCCGGGAAGAAGCCCTTGAGCGCGAGCACCGCATAGAGCGCAGGCGCCGCGTGGCCCTTGGAAAGCACAAAACGATCGCGGTCTTCCATCTTCGGATTCTGCGGATCCACGTTCATGTGGCAAAAATACAGATACGTCAGAATATCCACGCAGGACAGAGAGCCGCCGGGGTGACCGGATTTCGCGTGATAAACGCTCTCCACGATCCCGATGCGCGCCTTGCACGCCTTGATCTTTAATTGCTTCTTAATAACTGCATCCAATGCAGTCACCTCCTGTTCTCCTGTATTTTTTGAATGAATGCCTGAAAATATCCGGGCAGCGGCGCTTCCACGCGTACTTCGCGTCCGTCTGCGGGATGATGAAACCCCAGCAGCCCCGCATGCAGACACTGCCCGCCGGGCAGCGCCGGATGCTTCGGCCCGTAAACAGGATCCCCTGCCACGGGATGCCCGAGAAAGGCCATGTGGACGCGGATCTGATGCGTGCGTCCGGTTTCGAGCCGCAGACGCAGAAGCGAAAACTGCGGATATTCCTCCAGCACCTCATAATGTGTAACGGCAGATTTTGAATTGCGATCGGTCACGCACATCTTTTTGCGATCCGCCGTGCTGCGGCCGATCGGCTGATCCACGACGCCGGATGATTCCTGCAGATGGCCGTGGATCACGGCGCGGTATTCCCGCGCAAGCGTGTGCGCGCGGATCTGCTCGGAAAGCGCGGTATGCGCTTCATCCGTTTTCGCAACGAGGAGCAGACCTCTGGTATCTTTGTCGATCCGGTGCACGATACCGGGACGCACGACGCCGTTGATCGACGAGAGCCGCCCGGCGCAATGCCAGAGCAGCGCATTGACCAGCGTGCCGGAGTAATTGCCCGGCGCAGGATGCACGACCATACCGCGCGGCTTATTGACCACCAGCAGCGCGTCATCCTCATAGGGGATCTCCAGCGGGATCTCCTCCGCCTCTAACTTCAGCTCGGTCGGCTCTGGGATCAGCACCGTGATGCGCTCCCCGGCCTGCGGACGAAAGCTTTTGGGCACCGGCTTTTCGCCGCAGGTCACACGACGCTCGGCAATCAGATTCTGCACGAACTGCCGCGAATAACCCGGCAGCGCCTGCGCAAGGATCTGATCGATCCGCGCGCCGGCATCCTCCGGCCCGACCGTGCGAAGAATCGGTTCGTTGAATTCAATTTGACGGATCGTTTCCATGGTCGTTCGTCTTTTTTCGCTCGGTCAGAAAAGACCGCAACTCGTAGCAGATCAGCAGGATCGCGCCGAC
>JAFWCS010000150.1 GCA_017534365.1 Clostridia bacterium
ATATGGTGAACACGTTTGTGTTCCATCTGATCTCCACGCTCAAGGAGGTCAAGCCGGTGCATATCCGCTTCGAATATGACGGCGGCGTGATCGACGATATTTTCTATTTCGCCGCGATCTCCAACTCCACCTCCGTTGCTGGCGTCTTCAAATACGACGCGAGCGACATCAAGCTCAACGACGGCCTGTTTGAGGTCATCCTCGTGCGCAACGTGCGCAGCGTTGCCGACACCTTCCACATGTTCGGCAAGATCCTGCGCCGCGCCTATGACGGCGAAAACCTGCTGTATTTCAAGACCTCCTCGGTGCGGATGACCTTCGACGAGCCGCAGGACTGGACACTCGACGGTGAATACGGCGGTTCGCACAAGGAAGTGCGCCTGCAGGTGCTGCCGCGCGCGCTGGATATCTGCTCGCCCGACAACCACCCGATGTTCCTCAAGGAGGAGCTGCCGCTTGTGATGAGCCGTCCCGCGCCGGACGCGGAGAAGCATCGCCTGCGCAAGCGCAGAGATAAAAAAGAGGATCCCGACGCGCCGGACGCGGAATTCGCGGAGGACGAGGACGATTCCCTCATGCAGAAGCTGCGCAAACGCAGAGAGAAGAAGGAAGACGCCGAAGCGCCCGAAACGGCGGCGGAAGCGCCGGACGAAACCGACGCGGAAGCCCTGCCCGCCGACGAGGCGGAGCAGCCCGCGCCAAAGCGCCGCAAGCGCAGAGAAAAGAAGGAAGACGCAAACACGCCCGAAGCCGCCCCGGCCGATGCCGAGGTCGAAGCGCAGGCAGCGCCGGAGCCCGACGCGCCCCCGCATCTGGAAGTCATTTAAACGAATGGCAAGCATACGAAAGAGCCTGCAGGGCATCGCCCCGCAGGCTCATTTTTTTATGATTCAGATCAGCACCTTCGAGAGGAAATCCTGCAGCCGCGGATCCTTCGGATTGCCGAAGAATTCCGCCGGCGGCGCTTCCTCCTTGATGACACCCTCGTCGATGAAAACGACGCGGGTGCCTACTTCCTTGGCGAAGCCCATTTCGTGGGTGACGACGACCATCGTCATGCCGCTCGCCGCCAGCTCCTTCATCACGTCCAGCACCTCGCCGACCATCTCCGGGTCGAGCGCCGAGGTCGGCTCGTCAAAGAGCATCACGTCGGGATCCATCGCCAGCGCGCGCACGATCGCCACGCGTTGCTTCTGCCCGCCGGAGAGCTGCTGCGGATAGGCCTGCGCCTTGTCCGCCAAGCCGATGCGTTCGAGCAGCGCCATCGCCTTTTTTTCGGCGGCGGCCTTGTCCATCTTCAGCAGCTTGATCGGCGCGAGGGTGATGTTGTCGAGGATCTTCAGATTTGCAAACAGATTGAACTGCTGGAAGACCATGCCGATCTTCTGCCGCGCGAGATTGATATTGAGATAATTCTCGGCATAGATCTGCTTCATGCGGGATTTGTAGGCCTTGCCTTCATGCTTCTCATGCAGCAGGTCCTCCGCGCGGATCTTTTCGAGCAGCGCTGCCTTGTCCAGCTCCGGATGCTCCGCCGCCAGCTTCTGAAAGGTCTTTGACAGCTCGATCACGTCGTCGTGCCGGTAGGGATCGACGGGCGTGACCAGCTTGTTTTCCAGCCAGACCTCGCCGTAGGTCGGTTCCTCCAGCAGGTTCAGACAGCGCAGGAAGGTGCTTTTGCCCGAGCCGGAGGGGCCGATGACGACCACGACCTCGCCCTTGTCGATCTCCGTCGAGATGCCGCGCAGCACGCGGTTCTCGCCGAAATACTTGTAAAGGCCCTCCACGCGGACCAGCGCGTTTCTGTCAGTGGTCACTGTTGCGCAGCCTCCTTTCCAGTCTCCGGACGAGCTTCGTGAAGATCACCACGACGACCAGATAGATCAGCGCAACCGCGATCAGCGGCATGAACGCCGAGAAGGTGCGCCCGCGGATCAGGTCGCCCGCCTTGGTCAGGTCACGGATGCCGACGTAGCCGGAGATCGAGGTCTCCTTGAGCAGCACGATGAATTCATTGCACAGCGTCGGCAGCACGATCTTGAACATCTGCGGGATCACGATATAGATCATCGTCTGGATATAATTGAAGCCCAGACTGCGGCCGGCCTCAAACTGCCCCTTGTCCACGCTCATGATGCCGCCGCGGAAGATCTCCGCCACGTAGGCGCCGGAGTTGATGCCGAAGGACAGGATCGCCACCAGCGCGCTGTTGGTGGAGGAGGCGAAAATGATGAAATACATGATCAGCAGCTGCACCACAACGGGCGTGCCGCGGATCACGGTCAGATACAGGCCGCAGATCCCGTTCAGGATCGAAAGCAGGCGGTAGCCGAAGCCGCCTTTCTTCTGCATGGATTCCTTGTTTTTATCGTAGCTGGACCGCACGGTCGCGATCACGACGCCGATGGCGATGCCGAGCAGCGTCGCAAAGAAGGTGATGATCAGCGTCATC
>JAFWCS010000151.1 GCA_017534365.1 Clostridia bacterium
AAACAGTCTTCATCTTTATCCGCGTGGGCGGTCCCCGCTGCGCCGGATTCCGGTTACGCCGGCGCGCGTGCGGCCTGCCGTTCCCATACCGGCGCGGTCGTGACGCCGGCGGACGTGATTGCCCGGCCGGGCGGCGCGCGCAGAACGGCGGCGGACGGCGCCCCGCAAAAAACGCTGCCGCTGGCCGTGATCGTCGTCGGGCTGGACAATATCGCATACAGCCGCGACTATGACTGGAACGAAACGATCTTCACCGGGGAACGCTCCGTTGCGGCTTATTATGAAGAGATGTCCTTCGGCAGCTTCACCTTCTCGCCCGTGGCGGAGACCTCGGCTTACGGCGCCGGGGGCAACGTCAACGCGGCCGACCGGGAAAACGACGGCGTGATCCACGTGACACTCCCGGAGCCGCATCGGGACTGGACGCTGGAGGAGCGCACCTCGGAAGCGGATTACCGCATGATCCGGATGCTGGCGCACGCGCTCGAGCAGGCGTCGGATTTCATGGATTTTGCCGCCTATGACGGCAACAGCGACGGCGCGATCACGACCAACGAACTGGCGGTCGCGTTTGTGATCGCCGGCTATGAGGCGGCGCTGGGCGATTCTTTTTCCCAGGGCGGGCCGAATTATTACCTCTGGTCGCATGCGTGGAGCATCGACGAAGCGATCGGGGAGCACGGCTGGACCATGACGCTGCCGCGCCTGGACGGCGTGGAGCTTTCTTCTTATATTGCGATCGCCGAGCGGCTGGATGCTGCGCGGCAGGAGCCGATCGGCCTGCTGGCGCACGAGCTGGGCCATTATCTCGGCCTGCCGGATCTTTATCCGACGGCGGGCGGCGGCCCGTGGAGCGCCTATCAGGTGCATTTCCTGAGCCTGATGGCGTCCGGCGCTTGGTGCGAGGACGGCAACGGCTCCTATCAGCCCTGCGCGCTGGACGCCTGGAGCCGCTGCGCGCTCGGCTGGCATATGCCGATCGTGGCGGAGCGGGACGGCGTTTATGCCGCAACCGCGGAGAACGGCACGGGCGGCTATGCCGCCATGAAAATCCCGACGCAGCGCGCGGAGGAATATTATCTGGTCGAAAACCGGCAGCCTGTCGGCTGGGATTGCGGTCTGCGCGGCGTTTATTCCGGCGCAATGAAAGACTGCGGCCTGATCTTCTGGCACGTGGACGAAGGAATTGTGCGCGCGCATCTGGCGCGGAATTCGGTCAACAATCCCGACCATCGGCCCGGCGTGATGCCGCTGTATCCGGAGTCTGTCAACGGCGAGCCCGGCTACCTCGGGGCGGCGTCGACGGTGCGGACCGGCCGGCCGTTTCTCGGCCCGGCTGAAGGCGTAATCGATCTGCCGCTTTACGGCGGCGGCGCAGCTGCCGATCAGCGCGGCGCGCGCTTTGCCTCCGGGCTGCGGGTGACAGTGCAGGATCCCTCCGGCCCGGTCATCCGGCTGGAGCTGGATACGGCGCAGCATGCGCATCTGCTGCAATATGAACCGGCGCAGCCGCCTGCCTGCGAAACGGACGGCCGCGCGGCGGTCTGGCGCTGCGCGTATTGCGGCGCGCTGTTTGCGGACGCAGCCGGGGCCGAACCGACCGTCGAGGCAGCGCTTCGCCTGCCTGCGCCCGGACACACGGAACCGGATCCTCACGGCAACTGCACGCGCTGCGGGGCGCATCTGATCGATCTTTGCCCCTGGTGCGGGCGTGTGCATGGCGGCGGCTTCGACGCGGTGCAGGCCTGGTTCCACCAGCTGTTCTGGCGGATCAGGGCAGCCCGGGAACTTCTTTTTAACAGAAAATCATAGACATTGGAGGGTCTTTTTTGAAATTTCAGAACGTAGATTTTGACACGTATTTTCAGCATTATCCGGACAAGGACGGCTACTTCGGCAAATACGGCGGCGTGTTTGTTGACGACAAGCTGAAAGCAGCCATGGCGGAGATCACGCAGGCGTATTATTCCATCTGCCAGTCCCGCAAATTCATTGCGGAGCTGCGGCGCATCCGCACGGAATTTCAGGGCCGGCCGACGCCGATCTCGCATCTTGAGCGGCTGAGCGATGCGCTCGGCGGCCGGGTGCAGCTCTATGCCAAGCGCGAGGATCTGAATCATTCCGGCGCGCACAAGCTGAACCACTGCATGGGCGAAGCGCTGCTGGCCAAATACATGGGCAAGAAAAAGGTGATCGCGGAGACCGGCGCCGGACAGCACGGCGTTGCGCTTGCCACGGCGGCGGCGTATTTCGGCCTGGAATGCGATATTTATATGGGTGCGGTCGACATCAAAAAACAGGCGCCGAACGTGGCGCGCATGAAGGTGCTCGGCGCAAACGTGGTCGAGGTCACGCACGGTCTGCAGACGCTCAAGGAGGCTGTGGACGCCGCATTCGAGGCCTACAGCAAGGAATACAACGACGCGATCTACTGCATCGGCTCCGTGCTCGGGCCGCATCCCTTCCCGATGATGGTGCGCGATTTCCAGAGCGTCGTCGGCATCGAGGCGCGCGAGCAGTTCATTGATATGACCGGCCATCTGCCGGATGCGATCGTTGCCTGTGTGGGCGGCGGCAGCAACGCGGCCGGCCTGTTTGCGGGCTTCCTGAACGATCCGGTCGAGATCTACGGCGTGGAGCCGCTAGGCCGCGGCGCGCGGCTCGGCGACCATGCGGCCAGCCTGCGCTTCGGCAGCGAGGGCGTGATGCACGGCTTCAACAGCATTATGCTCAAGGATGAAAACGGCGATCCCGCCCCGGTGTATTCCATCGCCAGCGGTCTGGATTATCCTTCCTCCGGCCCGGAGCACGCCTTCCTGCAGGAGATCGGCCGCGTGAAATACGATCTGATCGACGATGAAGAGACCGTCGATGCCTTCTACAAGCTTTCCCGGCTGGAAGGCATCATCCCCGCGATCGAAAGCTCCCATGCGGTTGCTTACGCGATGAAGCTGGCAAAGACGATGGAGCACGGCTCCGTGCTGATCAATCTCTCCGGCCGGGGCGACAAGGATCTGGACTTCGTGATCGAGAAATACGGGATCCCCGACTGACGGGGCCGGACCATTTGACACACAGGGGAGGGAGCGAGCGTGCAATCCGGACCGGAACTGATCGTGATGCTGACAAAAAACGACCAAACCGTTCCGCACGCTGCGGAGCTGTTTTCCGCGCTGCGGCATACGCGCGCAAACTATTTCGGCTTTAAGGACAAGCCCTTATCGCCGGCGGAGATGCGCCGCCTGACTGCGGAGATCCATGCGGCGGGAAAGACCGCAGTCTTTGAGGTCGTGGAATATGACGAGCCTGCCTGCCTTGCCGGCGCGCGGGCAGCCGCCGCCTGCGGGAGCGACATTCTGATGGGCACCCGCTTCTTTGATTCGGTCAATGATCTGTGCCGCGCAAGCGGCATGCGCTATCTGCCCTTCGTCGGCGCCGTTTCCGAGCGGCCGTCCGTGCTTGAAGGCACGGCGGAGGAGATGATCCGCGAAGCGGACGCCTGCCTTGCGAAGGGCGTTGCCGGCTTCGATCTGCTCGGCTACCGCCACACGGGCGACGCGGTCCGGCTGATCCGCGAGTTTGTGCGCGCGGTTCCTGCGACGGTCTGCGTGGCGGGCTCCGTCAACAGCTTCGCGCGGCTGGACGAGCTCAAGGAGATCTCGCCGTGGGCGTTTACGATCGGCAGCGCGTTTTTTGACGGAAGATTTCACGGAACGATTGCGGAGCAGATCGACGCGGTCTGCGGGTATATGCATGATGAGACGACTGTTTTGTCCAGATGACTACGCGGACAGCGCCTACACGCTCGATTATGCGCAGCTGTATGCGCGCGGGTACCGCGGTCTGATTTTTGATATCGACAACACCCTTGTGCCGCACGGCGCGCCGGCGACGCCGGAGGTGCATGCGCTCTTTGCGCGGCTGCACGCGATGGGCTTCCGCACGCTCGTGCTCTCGGACAATTCCGCGCAGCGCGTGCAGACGTTCCTGCAGGGGATCGACACGCAGTTTATCAACAGCGCCCGAAAGCCGCGCCCCGGCGCGTTCCGGCGGGCGGTGCGCCTGCTCGGGCTGCCGAAATCGCAGATCGTCTGCATCGGCGATCAGATTTTCACGGATCTCCTCGGCGCGCACCTGAGCGGGCTCGACGGCATTCTGGTCAAATATATCGGCCACGACGCCCCCGGCCCCAAGGGCAAACGGCGGGCGGCGGAAGCGTGGATCCTTGCGCATTATCATATGGGAGGGGCATCATGAAATTCGGGAAATATCAGCATTTTTCTGATCTGGGCGACTTTGCCTACATGCTCTCGGCGCGCAAGGAGATGCTGCGCCGGGGGCTGAAGAACCTCTGCAGCAAGGAAACCTTTGCGCGGGAGCTTGCGGCAGAGCCGCTGCCGCAGGTCATTACCGTCTACAGCTCGAATATGATCAAACGCGGACCCGGCGTCGATCCGGAAACGCAGAAAAACAAAGCGGTGAATATCGCCATTGCCATCAAGAATCTCAACGGGCTGATCATTCGCCCGGGCGAGACCTTTTCCTTCTGAATCCTCGTAGGGAGAGCGACCGAGCGCAAGGGCTATCGCGTCGGCAGGATCCTGCGCGGCAGCCGGCTGATCACCGGCACGGGCGGCGGACTGTGCAATCTGGCCAACACGATCAACTATCTGGTGCTTCACACGCCGCTGACCGTGACGGAATTTCACACGCATTCCGACGCGCTTGCGCCGGATAGCGGCGCGCGCAAGCCGTTGGCAAACGGCACCTCGGTCAGCTACAACAGCGTGGATTACCGCTTTAAAAACAACACCGATCAGCCGTTTCAGCTTCTGCTGTGGTGTGACGGCGACGATTTGTGCGGAGAGATCCGCGCCGCGCACGCGATCGACGTTTCCTACCGGCTGACGGAGGAGGGGCATCATTTTGCCAAAGAGGGCGAGAAATACTATCGCATTTCCAAAATCTATCGGGAGACGCTCGACGCCGGCGGGCAGGTGCTGCAGAAGGATCTGATCGTTGACAATCATTCCGAGGTCTTTTTTGATCCCGCCCTAATCCCGCCCGAGTTGCTTGCGCAGTCGGATTCCTGACAGGCGCGCTGCAGGCAGGTCTGCGGGAGCAGAGCGCATACAGAAGAAAGAAAAAAGCCGTATCGAACATACCGAATGTATGTCGATGCGGCTTTGATGCGTTTACGGGGGATCAGCAGCCCCGCGGGACCGGGACCAAATCAGGAGGCCGGAGGGGCGCTTTTATCATGCAGTTCAGAAATACAGGGTGTCGACCTGCGGCACGTGCGCGCAGAGCTGCGTTTTGCAGTGCGCGATCAGGGCGGCGTTGCCCGGTTCGCGCCGAAGGGTCCTTCGCAGCAGACGGGCGTAGCCGATGATGCGCGCCTTGAGGACCGCGTCGTCGATCGCTGCCTGCGGCTGCCCTTCAAAATAAAATTTTAAGGAGCTGTTCCAGAAGGCGGCGGCCGTTTCATGGTCGATGCCGAGGAAGTGTTTGATCTCTTCGGGCTTGAGCTCGCTGAAGCCCAGATACGCCAGATACATCTGCGAAAGCTCATAGATCGGGTGGCCGACGGAGAGCGTGTCCATGTCGATCAGCAGGTTTTCGTTGCCCTGCCGCATGATGTTTTTGATGTGGTAATCGCCGTGC
>JAFWCS010000152.1 GCA_017534365.1 Clostridia bacterium
CGCAAACACGGAAAACCGAAAAAAATACTGCTCTTTGTCGGCCTCTCGCTGCTGCTGTTTTCGATCGCCGTCGCCGTGCTGATTTTCACCCTGCAGTATGACGACCTCTGGGGCTGGTACTCGCAGGCGCGGGAAACGCTGATCGGCCTCGAGGCGCGGATTGCGGAGATCCGGCAGGTCTGGCTTTTCGTGCTGGTGATCCTGCTGCTGTTCCTGATGAAGAACTTCATCCCGTATCCGCTCTCCTCCGTCTGCTTCCTGACCGGTATCGTGCTGCCGATGTATGTGGCCATTCCCGTGAATATCGCGGGCATCTCGATGCTCCTCGCCTCGCAGTATTTCTGGGGCAAGCGCTTCGGCCCGGGCTATTCCTGGAAGCTCCTGCGCCGGTGGGAAACGCTCTCCGAGCTTGTGGAGCACGACGGCAGCGGCAACCCGATGCTGCTCGCCGCGCTGCGGCTGACCCCATTCGTGCCGATCAACAGCGTCTCCAAGATCTACGGCTCCCTGCATTTCAGCTTCTGGCACTTTCTGGTGCTTTCGCTTCTCGGCCTGCTGCCGCGTCTGATTTCCTTCACCTTTGTGGGCCGCAACCTGTTCGATCCCCTGTCGCCGGGCTTCCTCGTGCCGCTGGCGGTGATCTCCTTCATCAGCGCGATTTCGCTCCTGTCGGTCAACGGCGTCTGGTTTACGGTCGAACGGATCAACAAGCGCAAACAAAATCGTAAAAAGAAAGGAATTTCCAAAGATGATGCTGACAACGGAACTTAAATCGATCCTTGCGGGCAGCGCCTGCGACGCTGCCCTGACCGTGCTTTATCCCGCCGCGGATCTGGAAGCCCAGAAGGCGCGCTACCTGCGCGTGGCGGAGGCCTTCGAGCGCCTTTACGGCGCGGACCGCAGCGTCGGTGTGTTTTCCGCGCCCGGACGCACCGAGGTCTGCGGCAACCACACCGACCACAACCACGGCAAGGTCCTCGCTGCCGGCGTCAATCTGGACGCGATCGCCGTCGCCGGCAGAAACGATGAAAATATCGTACGCGTTAAATCCGAAGGCTACCGCATGGACGTGACGGAGCTGGACGATCTGCGCGTGCATGACAATGAGACCGGGCATTCCGCTTCGCTCGTGCGCGGCGTCTGCGCGGCCTTCCGCGCGCGCGGCTACAAGGTCGGCGGTTTCGACGCCGCGACGGCCTCCAACGTCCTTTCCGGCTCCGGGCTGTCCTCCTCCGCGGCGTTTGAAGTGCTGCTCGGCACGATCCTGAATCATCTTTATAATGACGGCAGGATCGACGCGGTCGAGATCGCGCAGATCGCGCAGTATGCCGAGAACGTCTATTTCGGCAAGCCCTGCGGTCTGATGGTTGAGATGGCCTGCTCCGTGGGCGGCTTCGTGGAGATCGATTTCCGCGATCCGAAAGCGCCTGTGATCGAGAAGGTGCCCTTTGATTTCGCCGCCTGCGGCCACGCGCTGTGCATCGTTGACACCGGCGGCACGCACGCGGATCTGACCGACGATTACGCCGCCGTGCGCCGCGAGATGGAAGCGGCCGCGCAGGTGTTCGGCAAATCCGTGCTGCGCGAGGTGGATCCTGCGTCGTTCAAGGCGCAGATCCCCGCCGTGCGCAAGGCGGCCGGCGACCGCGCCGTGCTGCGCGCGCTGCATTTTTATCATGAGAACGAACGGGTGGAGCGGCAGGCGGCCGCGCTGCAGGCCGGCGATTTTGCGGCGTTCAAGCAGCTGGTGATCGAGAGCGGCAACTCCTCCTTTATGTATAATCAGAACGTCTTTACCCCGAAAGCGCCGACCGCGCAGCCGGTGAGCCTCGCGCTTGCGCTTTGCGCCGAGCTGCTCGCGGGCAAGGGCGCGTGGCGCGTGCACGGCGGCGGCTTCGCCGGCACGATCCAGGCCTTTGTGCCGCTGGAGCTGCTGGACGCCTTCCGGGCGGAAATGACTGCCGTCTTCGGCGAAAAGGCCTGCTACGTGCTGCAGATCCGGCCCGTCGGCGGCACGGCTGTGCTTTGATCTGAAAGGAACGTTTATGAACAAGTATCCCGAAATGGACGCCTTGCTGCAGGCACTTTGCGCCGCGCCGGGCGTCTCCGGCTGTGAAGGCAGGGCGGCGGCTGTTGCGGCGTCTTTGCTGGAGCGGGAGATGCCGGTGCGGATCGACGCCCTCGGCAGCGTGACCGGCGCGACCGAAGCGGAGGGGGCGACCCTGCTGCTCGACGCGCACATCGATCAGATCGGTCTGATCGTCACCGCCGTGGACGAAACCGGGTTTTTGAAGTTTGCCCGCTGCGGCGGCGCGGATGCGCGGGTGCTCCCGGCGGCGCGCGTGACCGTGCGCGCAAAAGAGGATCTGCCCGGCGTCGTCATTTCCACGCCGCCTCATCTGCGCAAGGGCGATGAAAAGAAAGGTGTGGACTTCGACGACCTTGCCATTGACATCGGCATGTCAAAGGAAGCGGCGCAGGAGCTGGTGGAGCCCGGCGACCGCGTGACCTTTGACGGCGACTACGTGCATCTGTGCGGGGAACGCGTCTGCGCGCCGGCAATCGACGACCGCGCCGGCGTTGCCGTGATCCTGCGCTGCCTGCAGCTGCTCCGGGGCGTTGCGCATCCGTGGCGGCTGGCCGTGCAGTTTTCCGCGCAGGAGGAAACCGGCGGCAGCGGCGCCCAGGCGGCGGCGTTTGCGGCGCAGCCTGCGCAGGCGATCGCCTGCGACGTGAGCTTCGCTTCCGCGCCCGGGATCGACAAAGAGAAATACGCATCACTCGGCGGCGGCACGATGATCGGCTACGCCCCGTCGCTCGATTATGCAATGAGCCGGCGGCTTTCCGCGCTCGCGGAAGAGAAAAGCATCGCCGCGCAGCCCGAGGTCATGGGCGGGCGCACCGGCACGAACTGCGACGAGATCCAGGTCTCCCGCGGGGGCGTGCGCACGGCGCTGCTCTCCGTCCCGCTGCGGAATATGCACACCGCCTGCGAGATCGTCGACCTGGCGGATCTCGAGGCCTCTGCCCGTCTGATGGTTGCTTATATCGCGGAAGGGGGCGGCGCGCATGCTTGAGACCATTCGGCGCCTCAGCGCCCTGCCCGGCGTATCCGGCCGGGAATCCGCCGTGCGCGACTTCCTGATCGAGCAGATCCGCGGCTATGCGGATAGCTGGGAGACGGATCCGCTCGGCAATCTGATCGTTTTCAAAAAGGGCCTTGCGCCCGCAAAAAAGATCGTGATGCTTGACGCGCATATGGACGAGGTCGGGCTGATCGTGACCTCGATCGACAGCGACGGCTTTCTGCGTTTTGCAACGGTCGGCGGCGTTGATCCGGGCGTGCTTGCCGGCCGCACGGTCTGCGTGGGCGACCACGGGACGGTCGGCGCGATCGGCGTCAAGCCGATCCATCTGCTGAAAAAAGATGAGGAAGGCGTCGTGCCCTCCGTGGATCAGTTATATATCGATATCGGCGCTTCGGACCGCGCAGAAGCCGCGGCGCTCGTGCGGCCCGGCGATGTGGCGTGGTTCCGCGGCGACGTGACGGCATTTGGCGACGGCATGCTCATGGGCAAGGCGCTCGACGACCGGGTCGGCTGCGCGATCCTGCTGCAGATGATTCGCAGCGAGCTGCCTTATGACTGCCGGTTCACCTTCAGCGTGCAGGAGGAGATCGGGCTGCGCGGCGCGCAGGCGGCGGCCTTCACCGTGGCGCCGGATTACGCGATCGTGGTCGAAACCACCACGGCGGCGGATATCAGCGGCGTGGCGGGCGAAAAGCGCGTGTGCGTGTGCGGCGACGGCGCCGTGGTTTCCTTCATGGACCGCAGCACGCTCTATGACCGCGCGCTGTTTGACCGCGCGTTTGAAGTGGCGAAAGCGCAGGGGATCCCCTGCCAGACGAAAACGATGGTAGCCGGCGGCAACAATGCCGGCGCGATCCATAAGAGCCGCGGCGGCGTGAAAACGCTGGCGATTTCCGTGCCCTGCCGCTATCTGCATTCGCCCAGCTGCGTGATGCAGCGCAGCGATATCGACGCGGTCGCGCGGCTTGCTGCGGCAATGGCCGCGGAGCTGGCGGGATGCTGACGCTCTGTGAATCGAGGGCGGCGCTGGCCTTTTTGCCCGCCGATCCGTTTGCCGCGCGCATCACGGCGCTCTTTGCGACCTACGGCGCGGGGCAGCCCTTCGCGCAGTTCTGGGTGCAGGCCGTGAACGGCGCGCCCGCTGCCGCCGTGTGCCGGCTGGACGGCGCGATGACCCTTTGCTGCACGGCACAGACGGATTTTGAAGAGCTGCGGCTGTTTGCGCAGACGGTCGGTTATGATTCGCTGCTTGCAGACGCAGACGCGCTCGCGGCGCTGGGGCTGGCGGAAAGTGACGGCTCTTATATCGTCGTTTATCGCGGCGGCCCCGTGCCGCCCGATCCGGAGATCCGCACGGACTATGACCTGCGGGCGATCCACGCGCTGCTCGGCGCGGCGCAGTTCCCCACGGGGTCCTTTGCGGCCTTTGCCGCCGACGTCGGTGCCCGGCTGCGGCACGGCACGGCGTCCTACGGCGTGTTTGCGGATGCGGCGCTGCAAGCCTGCGCGTTTCGGCTGTTCATCGGCGATAAGAGCCTGTTGCTCGGGGCGGTGGTCACCGATCCCGCTGCGCGCGGGCGCGGCTACGCCTCCCGGCTGGTCACACAGCTCGCGCAGGATGCGCAGGGGCGCGCAGCCTTCCTGTTTTGCCGCAATGACGGCTTGCTGCCGTTTTATGAAAAGATGGGGTTTGTTTCCGCCGGGCGCTGGGCGCAGGCGGAGGAAAGGGGAGAAGAATCATGACGCCGTTGTGTTACGTGCTGGCGGCTGTGACCGTTGCCTTCGCGGCGGCCTGCGTGCTGTTTCGCAGGCAGAACCGTTCGTTCGAGGGCATGGTCTGCAAATTCATGGCGAGCTTCGGCTTCATCGCCGTGGCAATCGTCGGCTACACGGCCAGCCCGAAGAATACGCTGTATTTCTGCCTGGTCTGCTTTGCGCTGATGTTCGGCTTCTGCGGCGACGTGCTGCTCGGCATCAAGGAGATCGCGCCGAAGTTCCGCAGCCGGCTGATCCCGATCGGGACCCTCTATTTCCTGATCGGCCACGTGTTTTACATCATTGCGTTCCTGCATGAATATCCGTTCCATCCGGTGACGGTTGCGCTCGGCGTTGCCGGCGGCCTGATCGCCTTCGCCGTGATCAAGCTGGCCAAAATGAAGGTGGACGGCAAGCTTCTGCCGCTGCTGTGCGTTTATTATTCGCTGCTGATCTTCAAAGGCGCGGTCACGGGCTTTGCCGCCGTGCAGCAGCGCACGCCCGCGGCGATTGCGGCCTTCATCGGTTCGCTCCTCTTTATTCTGAGCGACACCTGCCTCGGCATCGTCTACTTTACGCCGGTTAAGCGCAAGAACGTGTTCGTGACCGTCGAGCTTTCCACTTATTACCCCGCACAGATCCTGCTGGCCATGAGCGTTGCGCTGATGTAACGCCGGGTTGGCGGTCTGCAAAGGATTGCAAGCCGCCCTGTCACCCGGGGCGGCTTTTTCGATTGACAGGCTGACAATCAGAATTTGTCGCCCTGTCAAGCGGCGTTGGTTGCTTTCGCCGCCGCTGTATGATAGAATGCAGCCAAAGTCCATCACAGAAAGGATGAAACAATGTGACGATCGGTGAGCGGATCGCGCAATTCAGAAAAGACGCCGGCCTGTCGCAGGAGCAGCTCGCGGAGCGGCTTGGCGTTTCGCGGCAGTCAGTTTCCAAGTGGGAGACCGGCGGCGTGACGCC
>JAFWCS010000153.1 GCA_017534365.1 Clostridia bacterium
GGCTTCGTAGATCGTCGCCTCCACGGTCGCGGTCAGGCCGCTTTTCAGATGGCGCAGCGTGATCTCGGTCGTTTTTCCGCCCGGCTTCACGGCGCCTTCCGCGCTTTCCGCGCCGACCGAAACCGTCCAGTCCGCCGGATGCTGCTGCAGGCGGCGGCCGCCGACGGTCAGGTCATAGGCAAAATCGCCCTGCGCCGTGCGCAGATGGGCGTCATACCATGCGCGGCAGGCAGCGCGCTCGGCGTCGCTTACGGCCAGCGCCTGCGCCGGGAGCGCGGAAAAGGAAACCGCCGTCTCCGCCGTCAGACCAATCGCCGCGCGATCCACCCAGAATTTGAAATTGGAATCATACACCGAAAAAGAAGAAACGATAAACAGCAGTGCCTGCAGCAGGCAGAGCAGGATCTTCAGACGATACATTGCGCTGTCCCCCTTGTATTACGCCGCGACGGCCGTCTGCTCCTTCGCGTGCTGCACCAGCGCGTCGATCAGCTCCCCGAGGAAGCCGAAATTGAACGTCGCCTGCGGGAACCGGCCGGTGTAGCCGAGCTGCTTTGCGATGAAGCGGCCGACCATGACGTTTTTCACGTGTTTCCCGTCCTTCACAAGCGCGTCCGAGCCGAAGAGCCGCAGCGGCACGTCCACATTGGTGTGATAGTCGCTGGTGTAAACGAACTCTCCGCTCTCTTCATCGCGCGTGATGCCGCCGGTCTCGTGGTCCGCGGTCACGATGACGATCGTGTTGCCGTCCCGCTTTGCGAATTCCACGGCGTTCTCCACCGCTTTGTCGAATTCCAGCACCGCGCGCATCATGCCCTCGGCGTTGTTGCCGTGGCTGTTTTTATCAATGTGGGCGCCCTCGACCATGAGGAAAAAGCCCGCGTCGTTGTCCAGCTGTTCGATCGCAAGGGTCGTCAGCTCGCTCAGCGGCGCCTCGCTCTCCGCATACTCGATCTCGGTATTCAGCGCGGCGAAGGAGCGCGCGCCGGCCGGCAGCGCCTGCAGGGACTCGAAGCTGTCCGCAAACTGCCAGTTCGCTTCCGCGCAGCGCTCGGGGGTCACCAGTCCGCTGGCGTGCGCCCAGATCAGATCCAGATCGCCGGCAAGCTGCTGATCGGTGATGTCCACATCCTGATCGCGGCGGAAGGTGTGGGCGCTGAAGCCTGCGGGCGTCGCGCCGGTGTTGAGGTCGGAGGTGACGACGCCGGCCTTCTTGCCGATGGATTTGGCCACCTCGCTGACGTTCAGATAATTGAAGAACACCACGCCGTGCCCGTAAACACGCGCCGCGCATTCGCAGAGATTGCTGTTGAACGCGCGCAGGCCGCAGGAGAGCGCCGTCGCGCCGGCGGCGGAATCCGTCAGCCCGCTGAGCGAATTCGTTTTGGAATAGCCCTGATACGGCAGCGTGTCCATGAATAAGGAAACGCCCTGCGCCTCCTTGGTCCATTCGAGCGAATTTTCGCCCATGCCGTCGCCGATGAGGAGGATCACGTTTTTGACGTTCTGCGGGATCACGATCGCTTGCACGGCGCAGGCGCTGCCGCAAAGCAGCGACACGGCAAGCAGCAGGGCAAGCAGCTTTCGCATGATGGTTTTATTCATTCTTCCAGCCTCTTTTCCGTAAATTGAAGATAAAATATCTCTTTCATAATTCTAAAGGATTTCGCATGATTTGTCAATATCACGCGGCGTTTCCCCTATTGCACATTTTCATTTTTGTGGTATAATAAAGGCAGATGATTTCACCGAAAACGGAAGTGCTTATGAGAATTATGCTTAAAAAACATATTGTGCGTCTGTCTGCCGTTTTGCTCTGCTGCCTGCTCTTTGCGGGGAGCGCGGCGATCGGTGCGGCGGCCCTCCCCTTCGGCAGCGGCCTGGCCTCGCTCCGACGCAGTGGGCGCGCGCAAAAGGCCCCGAGGGCGAAGGCATCCGGCTGGAATACAGCTATTTCACCCCGAACACGCAGGAGCCCTGCCCGCTCGTGGTACTGCTCGGCGGCGTCGGCGAAGGCACGCCCTCCGGTCACGAGCTGGATGCGAACGATTTCGCCTACTGGTCCAGCGAGGAATACCAGGCGCGGATATCCGATGCGCCGGGGATGTATATCCTGATTCTGAAGGCGCCGGAGCCGGTGTATTTCGACACCTGCCCGCTCACGCCGATGTTCGCGGCGATCCGGGATTTTGTTGAAACGCACAACGTGGACCGCAAGCGCATTTATGTCGGCGGCTGGTGCATCGGCGCGACCGGCGCGGCCCGGCTCGCAACGAATCATCCGGATTTCTTCGCGGGGCTGATGCTCTTCTCTCCCCGCACGCTCATCACCGAGCGCGAGGCGGAGCTCATCAAGCATATGAAAGTCTGGATCTTCGCCTGCAGGGGCGACACTTATTCCCCCTATGCCACCTACGCAAAGCCCTCGTGGGACAATCTCACCGAAAAAACGGCAGACCCAAGTCTGCTGCGCTGCACGGTCTGCGACACTGCGCCACGCGCCGCGCTTCTGTTCAATCACCTGACCTGGCGGCTGGCCGAGCAGGATTTCTCTGCCGGCGTTGCGGGCGACTACACGGATCTTTCAACGATCGACGGCTTCGGCAATGCGGTCCCGCGTCCGACCGTCATTCAGTTCATGACCGCCTACAAGCCGGGCGAAGCGCCGCCGACCACCGCGCCGGCAGCGGAAACGACGACCCAGGCCACGACCGCGCCGGAACCGACGTCGGCTCCGACGACCGCCGCGAACACGACCGCAGCAGCAGTCGCAGCGACAACGGAAGCGACGTCCGCCGCCGAAAGCCGCCTGATCACCTCCGCGCCCTGGACGCAGGGAGAGGACGACGGGCACCGGCTGCGCAGAAATATGGTGCTCGCCGCCGTTGCGGTGCTGGCCGCCTCCGGCACAGGCTTCGTGATCCTGCAGATCCTGCGCCGCAAGCAAAAATAAGACAAAAGAGAACGCCTTGATCAGCCAAAGAGCGGTCAAGGCGTTTATATTATCGTTCGCGGCCGGCCAGGAAGGCGGACGCCAGCGGACAGAAGTCCGTCTGGATGATATCGAAGCCCCGGTCGGCAAGCCAGCCCCAACCGTGCGCGGGTGAGATCAGAAAGGCGTTGTCGTCGGAATGCCCGGCGGCCAGCACGGCGTCCTTGTCGTAAACGATCGCGTTGACAAAGACGATGCGTCCTTTTTCATGCATGGATTCAATGTATTCCCTCGAGGCGACCGGCGCGTCCTCGGTTTCAAAGAGCACCTCCGCGCCGATGCAGCGAATGCCCTTTTCGACCAGCGCGTCGGTGACGTCGTCCCGATCCCGGATGATCGGCATAAACATCAGATCCGGCGCATATTCCAGAATCTGGGTAATATAGCGCTCCTTGAGCGCGGCCTTGACGACGACCTGCTTCTCAACACCGCATCTGCGGATGCAGGCGGTGATACCCGGAATATCCGTCCAGTATTTGTCGACGTTGATGTAGCATTTCCCGCGCAGGTAATCCAGCACCTCCTCCAGCGTGCTCACGCCGTAATCCGTCGGGCAGTCGTCCTGATTGACGAAGCGCAGACGCTTCACACGGTCTGAACGCATGGTCGAGATCAGTGTCTTCCTGCGCAGATGCGCGTGCTCCATGCCGGGATGGAAGACGAGAAATTGACCGTCAATGCTTTTGGTCACGTCCAGCTCGATCATGTCCGCGCCGCTGA
>JAFWCS010000154.1 GCA_017534365.1 Clostridia bacterium
GCCCCATGCGGCGGCCAGGCTTTCGTCAGTATCGCCCGCCGGGATGCAGACGGCGGCGGATTTCACCGCGGAGGCGATGGTCTTGTTGATCACGGCGTCCTCTTTGGCGTTGCGGATCGGCGGCAGCTCCAGCCGGTCGGCGCCGAAGGCGTCGATGCAGGACGCCACGGCGACCTTTTCGCGGAACAGCAGGCGATGCGCCGCTTCCTCTGCGCACTGGCGCAGGGTGAAATCGGAGACGATGATGGTTCTCATAGAAACTACTCCTTCCGGTAAATGAATGATTCCATATCATACCTTATTAAAATGCAATGCTGCGCGGCCAAGAAAAAAACCGCAGGATTCCGAAAAATCCTGCGGGATGACAAACGATGATCGTTTACCACGGTACCACCCGGTTTGCCGCTGACGCGGCCGCTCAGCGAGGCTCAGACAAGCCCCCGATCTGTAACGGGATCGCCCGTCGCTTCCTATCTTGCCCGGCGGGCCCCTTCAGAAGCGCTGCTCCGATACGAGACGGTCATCACGGATTCTTTGCCGTATTCTCACCATCGACGGCTCTCTTTGAAAGCTGCGCCGTGATCACCTAATATCCTCTCAGCATTTGCATATTGAAGCTATTTTACAACATGCGTTTCAGATTGTCAAGTGGCATTTTTGCGAGTTTTTGCATATTTTTTGAGTTTTTTCAATAAAACCGCATCCGGAGATGGAAAAATCCCGGCGGATGTGGTATAATCGAACCAGAGAAAGGAAGTGAGGCGAATGACCGCGATCCTTCGGCGGCTTCTGCCGCCGGCACTGCGCCATGCGATCATGCGCTGGGGGCGGCGCTTCTGGCTGTTTTTCTGCCGGTGCCTGCCGCTGCGCAGCCGCGTGCTGTTTTATTCCATCCGCGCCGACGGCCGGCTGCTTGAAAATGCGCAGGCGGTCTATGACCGCGTGGACGGCAGCAAGGTGATCTTCGCGCACAAGCTGCCGCACAGCATCAGGGAGAACCTGCTTGCCTGCTATTATCTGATGACCAGCCGCGTGATCGTGACGGATGATTACGTGCGGTATTTCCGTCTGTTCCATCTGAAAAAGGGGCAGCGGGTGCTCCAGGTCTGGCACGCCTGCGGCGCCTTCAAGAAATTCGCGCTGGACGCGCCCTCCCTGCTCACCCCGGCGCAGGAGCGGGCGACGCACGCGCCGTATACCGCCGTGGCCGTAACCGCCGAGGCCTGCCGCGCGCCCTATGCCGGGGCGTTCGGCATTCCCGTCGAGCGCTGCCTTCCCATCGGCCTGCCGCGCACGGACAGCCTGCTGACCGGGCGTGACGCGCTTGCCACGGCGTTTCGCCGGAAATATCCGCAGCTCGCGGGGCGCACGCTCTATCTTTTCTGCCCGACCTTCCGGGAGCGGGACGGCGAACGCATTCCCTATGCATCCGGTCTGGACTGGCAGGCGCTCAGCCGCGCGCTGCGCCCGGAGGAGGTGCTGATCGTCTGCCGCCATCCGCTGATGACGGAGCCGCTGCTGGACGGCAAGTATCCGAACCTGATCGACTTGACCCGTGAACCGACCTCGATGCTGCTCGCGGCCTGCGACGTGCTGATCACGGACTATTCCTCGGTTTTCTACGACGCCAGCCTCCTCAAGGTGCCGACGGTGTTTTACTGCCCCGATCTTGCGGACTATGAACGCGGCTTTTATATCCGTTTTCCGGAGGATCTGCCCGGCCCGCTGGTGACCGCGCCGGAGGCGCTGCTGCCTGCGCTGCGTCAGACGAAAAGCGACCCGCCCGTGGAGCGGATCGCCGCGTTTTGTGCGTTTCAGCTTTCGGCCTGCGACGGCCACGCCGCCGAACGGGCGGCCGCGATCGTGAATGAGTGGATGCAATAGGTTTACACCCGCATTGTTCCCGCAAGCACCCGTTTCGTATTCTCCGTATCCAGATAATCGAAATTGAACGCCCTGAACCGGTGGAGCTGCTCCGCGTCGGTCCGGGGTGTTTTTATGGCGTCAAACAGGGCGTCCTGCGTTTGCACCACAGGGCCGGGGACGTAGGAGGCGTAATCAAAATAGAACGCGCGCTCGCGCTGATAGGCGTCGAGATCAAAGGCGTAAAAGACGCAGGGCTTCCCGAGCAGGGCCGCGTCCATGCAGACGGAGGAATAATCGGTGATCACCGTGTCGCAGATGCGCAGCAGGTCGGTCAGCTTCTCCTGCGTCACGTCAACGGCGCTGCCCATCGCCGCCGCGTGGATCTGCGGATGCAGGCGCAGCAGCAGGCGGCAGTCCGGGCAGGCGGCCTGCAGGGCGGCTGCGTCGATCGCGGTCGGCAGCGCGGCATTCGCGGCGGGATCGTCGCGGAAGGTCGGCGCATAGAGGAGCAGCCGCTTCCCGGCGCAGTCCGGATGCGCGGCGTCGAAGGCGCGGCGCAATTCAGCCGGATCGCAGGGGGCGAGGAGCGTGTCCGCGCGCGGCGCGCCGAGGGGCAGCACCTTTTCCTCCGGGACACCGAAGGCCCCGGCATAGAGCCGGGCGACGGCGGCGGAGGAACAGACGACATAAGTATAGCGTTCGGCGCAGCGCTGCTGCCGGTTGCGCACGGCGGGGGTCAGCGGGGCGTCCAGCCCGAACTTTTTGAAGGCGCCCTCCGCGTGCCAGAGCTGGGTAACGACGGTTTCCGGCGCAAAGGTCAGGTCGGCCAGCGGCATGAAATTATCGTTGAGATAAACGTAGTTTGCCGTTGCGAGCCGCACGGCGTCCACGGTGAAGAATCGCAGCGCGGCGCAGAGCGACCGCAGGGGATGCCGCGGCTCCGGCTGCAGCGCGGCGGTGGAGATGCTGAAAATCTCCCACCGGCCTTCCGCGGCGAGCGCGCGGCGCACAGCGGAGAGGGAATCGTCCGCTTCGCCCCGGTGCGGGGCCAGGAAGACCACGCGGCTTTTTCTGGGACTGCGCAGGCGGCCGAGCCGGAAAAACAGCGCAAACAGGCGATAGAACAGCGTTTTCATCTTCCGTCCTCCCGCAGGATCCAGCCGCGGTCCTTCAGACGCAGAAAGAGGGGCGCGGCGTATTTCAGCAGGCAGTTCGGGATCCGGCGCAGCAGGGGGTGCCCCTTCAGCAGCAGCACCACGCGCAGCAGGCGCGGATCAAGCGGCCGCCGGCCGCGATAGGTCATGCGGATCGGCGCGGCAGCTTCTCTTTTCAGGCTGCCGGAGAGCGTGCGGATGTTTTCGAAGGCCGCCGCCGTATACGGCGCGGTTTCTTTCTGCTGCAAAAGCTCGAACAGCGGCATGGATTGGTCGTAAAGGGAACGGTAAAACGCCGGCGTCGCCCCGCGGGGGAGCAGGATGCTGATGCGCGGATGCCCGGCGGCCTCCCGGCGCGCGGCATACGTCTCCGGCCCGAGATCCGGGTGGGCGGCCAGCGCTTTTTCGCGCGTGGCCGGCGTCATCTCCGCCTCGAGCGCGCCGCATTGCGCCCGGAGGAAGGCGAGCGTTTCGTCGTCCGCGCCCCAGAGCAGCCGATAGAATTCGTTGCGCAGCGTGTAATGCGTTTTATACAGGATCTCCTGCACGTAGCCGGCCGCGTCCTCACAGGGGCAGCCGGGCCGGACCAGCGCCGCTTCGGCGGCTTCCCGGATCAGACGCAGTGAAGTGCAGAAATCCTCGGCCAGCTGCAGGCTGACGCTCTGCGAAACGGAGCGCCCCTCGGCCGGGTCGCGGCGGCGATAGCGGTACTGCGCGCCGCGGATGCCCGTGATGCGCGGGGCGGCGGCATAGATGAACTGCATGATGAACGCGCCGTCCTCGCTGTAGCGTGTGGGCGGGAACAGCACGCCGCTTTGCCGCAGCGCTTCGGTGCGGAAAACTTTGTTGCCCAGCAGGAAATTCCAGAGCAGCCGCAGATCCCAGCAGCCGATCTCCGGCAGACGGGAGAGCGTGTCGGCCATGGGGTTTTTTTCTTCGCCGCCGAAGCCGAAACGGCACATTTCAAAGATGCCGAGATCCGCCTGCGCCGCTTCCATCGCGGACCAGACGGTCTGCAGGGCGCCGGGCGCGTAGAGATCGTCGCTGTCCAGGAAGACGGTGTATTTGCCCGTTGCGTGCGCAAGGCCTTTGTTGCGGGCGGAGGAGACGCCGCCGTTCGGCTGATGCAGCGCGAGGATGACGGGGTCCTCGGCGGCCAGCGCGTCGATCAGGGCGCCGGTGCCGTCGGTCGAGCCGTCGTCCACGAGCACGATCTCCAGCCCGTCCATCGTCTGCGCGCGCAGGGAGGCAACGGTCTCCCGCAAAAAGCCCGCACTGTTAAATGCGGGCACGATCACTGATAGTTTTTTCATTTATTTATCCCATTTCATCACGGTTTTGCCGAAGTTGCGGCTGATATCCTGCGCAAAGGCGGCGTGAATGTCCGCAATCGTACGCACATCGACCACGCTGCCGATGATATTCTCCAGATAGCCGACCAGCTTCGGCTGGGTGTGCAGCAGCTGCACGGTGCGTTCAAAATCGGCAAGGCCGCTTCGGCTGGAGCCGAAAAGCTGCAGCCCCTTTTCGAGCACCATGCGCGTGTTGATGCTCACCGGGCTTTCGCTCACGCCCATCAGGCCGATGACGCCCTCCGGCCGAATGCAGTCGATGATCTGGGCGATCGCATAGCGCGAGGCCTCGCCGCCGACACATTCAAACGCGTGATCCACCTGCAGCCCGGCCGGCACGTGGTCCACGTGATAGATGCCGTCCGCGAAGGTGAAATAATTCAGCTTTTCATAGACCGTGCCGAACACGCAGATCTTTGTGTCCGGATGCATCGCCTTGAGCATCAGCGCGGTGATGAAGCCGACGTTACCGTCGCCCCAGACGCCGACGCTGCCGCGCCGCGCATGCGCAAACCGGTCAAAGCGGCTGACCGCATAGACCGCTACGCTGATCAGCTCCGTGAACGAGGCAACTTTCAGATCGATCCCCGCCGGCACGGTCACGACGCGCGCGGGGTCAAAGTCGATATAATCCCGGAGGAAGCCGTCATAGCCGCTCGAGCAGAAGTGGCTGGTCGGGCGGTAGTTTTCGGCGATCACGTCGTCCGCTTCCGTCGGCACGTTCGGCACGGGCACGACGAATTCGCCCGGGCGGTGCGTCCCCGTCGGGTCATAGATCACGCGCGCAACGCATTCGTGGATGAGTGCCATCGGGAGCTTTGCCTTGAGCGCCTCGCGGCTGCGGTTGCCGAGATAATAGCGCTGATCCGCCTTGCAGATGGAAAGATATTCCGGGCGCAGGAGGATGCTGCGGCTCAGATCCGGCTCCGTGCAGGCCACGTCGATCATCCCGGGCGCGACCAGTCTGTAAACGGTGTTGATCATGAATGCTCCTTGCCTTTCAGAAGGGTGTCGGCAACCTTCATATCATACGGATAGGTGATTTTGATGTTGAAGACCTCGCCCTGCACCATGTGGACGGGCTTGCCCTTGAGCGTGTAGATCTTGCACGCGTCGGTCAGGCTGGCCTTTTCGGATTCTGTCAGGCTCGCAAGCACCTGCTCGAGCTCCCGCAGGCGAAAGGACTGCGGCGTCTGCCCCTGAAACATGCGCTTGCGCTCGGGGATGGCGCTGATGCTCTGCCCGTCCGCGCTCTCAACGATCGTGTCCGTGGCGGGGATGACCGTGTCGCACGCGCCGTAGGCCGTTGCGGCATCCACGTTTTCGCAGATGATGCGGTGGGTCAGGAAGGGGCGCACCGCGTCGTGCGTGACGAGCACGGTCTGCGCGTCGACATCGCAGTTTGCCTCGAGCCAGGCAATCGCCGCCTCGAGGGTCCCGTTGCGGGTGCTGCCGCCGGGAATGACGCGCACGGGTTTGCCGGCCGGCAGATATTTGCGGATCAGGTCCTCCGTGTTGGAGACCCAGGCCTTCGGGCAAAGCACGAGGATCGCGTCGATGCGATCGTTGACAAAGAATTTTTCGATTGTGTGGATGATGATCGGCTTGCCGCCCAGCTCCAGATACTGTTTGGGCGTTTCGGAATTTCCCATGCGGCTGCCGATGCCGCCGGCAAATACGGCTGCGTAGACCATTACATTCATCTCCGTCCGGTTATTTTTTGCTGTTGACCATCTCGTTATACTGTGCGCAGACCTCCTGCGCGGTGCCCTGCGCGATCAGACGGCCGTGATCGAGCAGGATGGCTTTGTCGCAGATGTTGAGGATCTGCTCCGTGCTGTGTGAAACGAAGAGCACCGTGATGCCTTTATCGAACATCGAGCGGATCTTCGCTTCGCTCTTTTTGCGGAATTTCGCGTCGCCGACCGAGAGCACCTCGTCGAGGATCAGGATCTCCGGCTCCACCGCTGTGGCGATGGCGAAGCCCAGACGGGCCCGCATGCCGGAGGAATAGTTTTTGACCGGCACCTCGATGAAATCCTGCAGCTCGGAGAAGGCGACGATCTCGTCATATTTTTCCTCGATGAACTTGCGGGAGTAGCCCATGGTTGCGCCATAGAGGAAAATATTCTCCTTGCCGGAATAATTCATGTCAAAGCCCGCGCCGAGCTCAAGCATCGGCGCGATCACGCCGCTCACGCGCACGCTGCCCTCCGTCGGCTTGAGCACGCCGGCGATCGTCTTGAGCAGCGTTGATTTGCCCGCGCCGTTGAAGCCGAGCACGCCCACGCGCTCGCCCTTCTCGACCGTGAAGCTGATATTCTTCAGCGCCCAGAATTCCGTGAAATGGAGCTTGCGGGTCAGGAGCTTGATGACGTATTCTTTGAGATTGTCGACTTTTTCTTTGTTGAGATTGAAAAGGATGCTGACGTTGTCAACAACGATGGCAGGCGTTCCCATGCAGAGCCTCCGTTAAATGTGAAGAATGAACTTATCCTGATTTTTATAGAACACCCACACGCCGATCAGATTCACGGCGATCGCGAAGCCCAGCGCATACAGCAGATGGTGGATGCTGATCGCCCGGCCGTAAAGCACGCAGCAGCGAAACATTTCCGTGATCGAATAGAGCGGGTTTGCCATCAGGATGCGGTTGACGATGGGGGAGGTGATCTTCAGCTGCTTGATCTGATAGAAGATCGGCGTCATATAGAACAGCAGCAGGCAAAAGACTTCATAGAGATATTCGATATCCTTAAAGAAGACCTCCAGCGTCGCAAGGATCAGGCCGATGCCCAGCGCGAGCAGCAGCAGGA
>JAFWCS010000155.1 GCA_017534365.1 Clostridia bacterium
AGTGATATGCAGTTAAAAGTCCTTCAGATCCGCTTCCGTGCGGGGGATGGAGTTGTTGAGCACCATTTCCAGATGGGCGTAGATCTCCATGGTCGTGCGGATGCTGGCGTGGCCGATCATGCGCGAGAAGGTCGGCAGATCGAAGTCCGGATCGTTGCAGTGATGGATGTAATAGTGCGTGACGTAAGTGTGCCGCAGGCCGTGAACGGAGACGTTGTGGTCAAACGGCAGATGCTTCAGAATGCGGCGATGCGTTTGCTGGATGCCGCTGGCACTGCCGCTGCCGAAGGGGAAGCTCGCGCTGCCGCAGATGTATTTGTGCTCCGCAAAGTAGCGCTTGTATTGCTCCTCGATCTCGCGGTTCTTTGCCTTGAGCGCCTCGCCGGAAAACTGCCGCTTCGCTTCGCGCAGGGCCTCTTCCTTGCGTCGCTGCAGGGTTTCCGTCTGTTCCTCGTGCTGCTGCCGGAGTGCCAGCAGATCCTGATAGGCGCTTTTGTTCAGCACGAGCACGCGCTCGCCGGCCGTCGTTTTTGTGGAATCCTGTGTGATCTTTTTGAATTCGCCGTCCTGCTTTACATAGACGACGTTCTTGTTGACCGTGAGCGTTTTGCTCTCATCACTGAAATCCGCCCAGGTCAGCGCGTGCGCTTCGCCGAGGCGCAGGCCTGTGTGGAGGATCAGCAGGAGCTTGTAACCGGAAACGTGATAGAGCGGCTCTTCGCCGGCATGCTTCGTGTATTTCGCCGGGACGTAGGTGCGGCGGCATTCGTCCTCATACATGCGCCGTTCTTCTTCGCTGAAGTAATTCAGCTTCGACGGCCGCTTGGACGGGATATTCGGAATGACGATGTCGAACACGGGCAGATAGGGGATATAGCCCTTGGAAGCCGCCATGCGCAGCATCGCGATGATCTGATCCTCCGTCTTTTTCAGAATGCTCTGCGAATAGCCGGCCTTCGCGTATTGGTTGATCAGCGCCTGCAGCACGTCGTTGTTGATTTTATCCAGCGGCATCTGACCGAGATCCTGTTCCGCGCGACGCATGTTCTGTTCAAGCGCTGCGTAGGAGGAGGGCTTCATATTCTGCTTCTGCTTTTCCTGCAGATAGAGCTCGAGAAAGGCCGAAAAGAGGATCCCGTTTTTCAGGATCTGCGTTCCGGTTTGCTTTTTGGTTTTGATCTGATCGAGGAACGCCGACGCCTCTTTTTTGGTGCGGAAGGATTGGGTCTGCGTTTTCCCGAAGTCATCCGTGAAAACGGCGCGCCAGGGTTTCTTGCGGCCCTTCACTTCCACGATGCTGCCGGAGCCTTTTGCACGTCTCGCCATGGGATCACCTCCGCTCCGATCATAGCATAGAAGCGGAGAAATGTCAACGAAAATGTAATGTTATTGTAATACTATCGTTGACGAAAACGGATAAAAAGTGATGAAAATTGACGAAAACGAATTTTTAAAAAATCGCGAAAATCCTTGATATATAAGGGATTTCGGCGTTTTTCGGAGAGAGAGTCAAAGCTGCTTCATTGGCTTCCCAAGCTTTAGAGGCGGGTTCGATTCCCGTACCCTGCTCCAGAAAACACAGAAAAACCCGTGCAATCGCGCGGGTTTTTCTTATAAATTGGAATTCTAAAATTGGAGACTTCTGAATGAAGATGAAAGATTTGATTTGCCCTGTTTGCGGAAAACACAAGTTTGGTGCAAGCCATGATTATGAAATCTGCAGATACTGCGGCTGAGAGAATGATGGTTTTTTTGAGGCGGGCGGCGCAAATGAGATCAGCCTCAGAGAATTTAGAACTCGTTATCAATTCTATTTATTGATGAACCATGATTATTTATGGAAAACAGACGGGTTCCCGATAATTACAGAAAATTATTTGGAGGCAATGAAAATGTTTACAGACAACTACGGTAAACAAGGGTTTTTGACACTGTTTTATCTTTTGGATGAGGATTGGGAGCAGTCACCGTCCGATGCGGTCGGCGATCTTGCCAGTGAAATGTGTCCTTATACATTCAAGGAGAGGCAGCCGGCTGACATCGCAACCTATGGTGACTACGGTCTGCACCTTGCTGCTTGTCTGAAGGAGTCAAACAAGGAGGATACTGAAACTGCATACAAAGCTGCAGTTCGTATGCTTAAGTTTTATCGGGATCATTACGCGTTTGCACTGGATCCGTTCCTTTCCCGTTTTACGCTGACAGCGTTTCAGGAGAAGTTTGCAACGCTTGAAGAAGAAGCTGTGTCGCTTGGTGATTGGACGATGCTGCTCAGACGTGTTGCGGAAGCGGAAGCGAAGGGAGCATTAAAACAATATAAACAATCATAAGATTCATCATCATGAAGCGGGCGGG
>JAFWCS010000156.1 GCA_017534365.1 Clostridia bacterium
GCTGCCGGGCCTGAGCTTCATGCTGAAATCCTTGATCAGCGGCTCGGCAAGGGGCGAATAGCCGAAGGTGATGTTGCGCAGCTCGACCTCGCCGGTCAGCTTGCTGAAATCATCCGCCACGGAGGGATCCTCCGAAGCAGCTTCGGTGGAAATATCCGGCTCATAGGTCATCACGTCCTGAATGCGCTCCATATTCGTGCGCATCTCCTGCAGCTTCTGACCGGCCTCAATCAGGCTCCTGACCGGCGACTGAAACAGGCCCATCACGCTTTTGAAGGCCGTGACGATGCCGACGGTGAACGCGCCGTTGAGCACCAGGAAGATGCCGATGGCGAGCATGAGGCAGTCCGCGAGCGTGGAAACCAGCTCCGGCACCACGCCGAGCATCTGATTGATCTGGGCATATTTGACGTCCTGCGTGTTGACGCTGGCCTGGAAGCCCGCCCAACGGCCGAAATAGCCGTTTTCAGCTCCGGAGGCCTTGATGGTTTCCATCATTTCAATGCCGGTCACCGTGAAACCGGCCAGCTTGCCGGCGTCGCGCGTCTGGACGCGCGTGACGTTGACCTTCTGCCGGGAGATCACGCGGGCAACGAACAGGTTGATGAGCGTTGCGGCCAGAGAGATCAGCGCCAGCGGCACGCTGTAGCTGAGCATGATCACAAAATAGAGGATCGCGAGGAACGCGTGGAGCACCACAGGCGCCAGAGTGCGGATCAGCTCCTTGGCAACCGATTCGTTCTTGCGCTGCCGGTCGGCAATATCGCCGGCCATGCGCTGGGCATAGAACTGCATCGGCAGGCGCAGGATATGCCACATAAACGTGGAATTGGAGATGATCGCCAGCTTGCCCTCGATCTTGAGCGAATAAATGCTGTTGATGCAGCCGGCAATGAATTCCAGTGCGGCAAGCGCCAGCATCGCGCCGAGCAGCGGCATGAGCCAGTCCGTCTGCTGCGCGCCGAGGATGCGGTCGAGGAACACGCGCGAGAAGGCCGGCTTGATCGTGGAGATCAGCGCGGTAATGATTGTGGTGAGCACGACGAAGATGATCGCCGTCTTGGAGCCCTTGAGCCGCTCGCGCGCAAAGCGGAAGATGCTCTGCGGCTTGCCCGCCGGCTCAAAGGCTTCGGTCGGCACGAGCTCCAGATAGATGCCCGTGTAGGCCTTTTCGAATTCCTGCATCGACACGCGCACGCAGCCGCGGGCGGGATCGTTCAGCACCGCCGCATCCTTTTTGAAGCCGTCGAGCACAACGAAGTGATTATAGTTCCAGTGGATGATGCAGGGGAACTTGCCGCTCTTTTTCAGCCCTTCGCAGTCGATCGGCAGCGCCTTGGCCTGCATGCCGTGATTGCGCGCGGCGCGCAGGATATTCTTGGCGCTCGAGCCGTCACGCGAGACGCCGCAATCGGTCCGCATCTGCTCGAGCGGGATGAATCGTTTGTAATACGCGAGGACCATCGCCAGAGAGGCGGCGCCGCATTCGAGCGCCTCCATCTGCATGACGACCGGTACCTTCGCCACCGCGCCGGTCACCGGCTGCGGAATTTTCTTCTTCTCACTCATAGCGCACCTCAACCGGCAAGGAACGCGCCGGGCTTCACGGAATCGCAGATGATCTTGACCGTCTGCACGCCGTCGTCACAGCCCTCGCACGCGACCTCGACCGCGAAGGACCAATCCGCAGGCTGCAGCCGGTAGACGGTGTAGGCGTCATACTGCGCCGCAACCTCCTGCGCGGAGACCGGCGCCTTTGCGACCGCCGTCACCTTGCCCGGCAGGCCGTTGATCCTGACCGGATCGCCGACGTCGATCGTGTCGGTGCTTTCCACATAGCAGATCGCCGCGCCGTCCTTCGCAATGCCTGCGGCGCTCACGGTCGTTGTCAGGCTGCCGAACGCCCCCCAGACGAAGGCGGAGATCAGCA
>JAFWCS010000157.1 GCA_017534365.1 Clostridia bacterium
CGCCGCGACCTGCAGGGGCAGAAAAAGCCGGTGCTGATCTATATCCACGGCGGCGGCTGGATCTCCGGCATCACGGAAATGCGCGACACCTACGTCGCGGAATGGGCGAAGAAGGGCTTTTTCACCGCCTCGATCTCCTACACCTACGCGCCGGTCAAGGTCTATCCCGCGCAGCTGCGGGAGATCTTCACGGCGATCGATCGCATCCTCTCGCTGGAGGAGCGCTGCGGCCTGGATCCCGACCGCGTCGTGCTCGCCGGCGAGAGCGCCGGGGGCTACTTCATCATGCAGGTCGCCGCGCTGGCGCAGGACGCCGCCGCCCGCGAACGGCTGGGCATCGAATTCAAGCACGCCGACCGCTTCCGCGTGCGCGCGCTGGTGAGCCATTGCGGCTGCTACGACCTGAAACATCTGCTCGATCCGGCGAAGCCGCAGTCAAAATTCCCGGATATCCGCATGATGACCTGCGCCTTCCTCGGCCTGCCGCTGCCCGAGGCGCGGGCCTTCCTCGAAACGCCGGCCGGGCGGCAGAGCTATCCGCAGCTGACCCCCGATTTCCCGCCCGTTTTCGTCATTTCCGCCGCGCGGGACTGGCTGCGCTTCGAGGCCTACGACCTGATCGCCGCGCTTGAACGCCTCGGGATCGACCACGCTTCCTTTGAAGGCACCGGGCTGCTCGGCAACCACGCCTGGACGATCGCGACGATCGTGCAGCAGGGCAGGGACTGCCTGGAGCAGGCCTGTGCGTTCGTCATGAAACAGCTGGAAACAGAATGAAATCACCTGATTCGAAAGGAGTATTTGCAATGAAGACCCGTTCCCGTTTGCTCGCGCTGCTGCTGTGCGCCGCGCTGCTGCTGACGCTCTTTGCCGGCTGCGGCGCGCCGGATCGCGGGATGCCGGAGGGCACCGACGCGCAGGACGCTGCCGGGACCGCCTTTGAAGCCGCGACCTTTGCGCCGGCCACGGCCCTTGCGCTGGGCATGCGCTTTTTTGATGACCCGGCCTATCTCGACAGCGCGTCCGTGGTGTGGAATATCCTCGGCTGGTACTGCGCCGGGCAGGAGACAGACGGCGGAAAGGACTATCTGACCGAGCGGCAGGTCCGCGGCCTGCAGCACTGCCTGCGCCCGAAGAGCGCCTCCCTGACCGCGCCCGACAACTGGATCTCCGGCTGCGCGCTGGAGATCGTCGAGGAAGAGGACGAGACCCGGTATTTCTTCCCCGGCTTTCGCGCGGATTACGATCTGATGATGGATGCCCTGCGCCCGCAGCTTTCCGCCGGTGCGGCGAATGCGGACGGCGTGACCCCCGTGACCGTCGTGCTGACCGATCAGGAGAACGGCACGACTGAGACCTACGTTTTCGGCTTCCGGCGGGATGCCCGCGCGGCCGGCGGCTTCCCTTATGTGCTGGACGGCATGACCCTGCCGCCGGTGGAGACCGCGCAGGAGCCCGCCGCGGGCGGCGCGAATTTCACGCTTGAGGACGTGGCGACCGCGAATCTGATCACGAAGCTGCTTTCCGTCTATTCCTCGGTCGAAGTCAGATCCGAATTTGGGGGCGAGGAGGGCGACGTCACTTCCTATTTCAAAAAGAACGGCGAAGTCTGCAGCGTGTGCGCCGGTGAGATCGACGGCGTTTCCAGCTACAGCGGCTTTTACGGCGCATGCCGGTTCTATGTCGCCGAGGATGAGGAAGATCTGAGCGACGTGCATCTGGTCAGCACCGTCTACCCCTTGGAGGACGTGATGGACGGCGACGGCCCGGATTATGACTATGAGATCACCGCGCTGATCGAATTCGGCCGGATCGTCAATCTGACCGAGCAGGACGGGATCTACAGCTTCGACGTGGAGCTGGACTACGGCTGGGAGGACGAAGCGGAGCCGGCCGTGCCCGTGCATTATGAGATCGACAAGGGCTCGCTCGCGCTGCGCAGCATCGTCTGGGACAAAGGCACGGAATATGAATCCAGCCGCACGTTCACCTACAATGCGCAGGTGGATACCCACGGCCTGCTCGACGGCTGGGACCGCCCGCTGCGCACCGTGACCTTCGTGATGGAGCTGCATGACGCGCAGGGCAAAGCGACCACCACGACGTTTAAGGCGCAGGCGCCGCAGAATCTGGAGCTGCTGCCGGAGCTGGAGGGCGATTTCGCCATTTACAATAATAAAGAAATGACCGAACCGTATCACTATCCCGGCCACGGGCAGAGCTATACGCTTTACGTGACGGACGCCATGGGCTGAGGTTCGGCCGATCTTCGCCATGGGGGTGCGCGGCTTTGCCGCGCGCCCCCGCGCTGCATCCCGTAGGAATTAGGAATTAGGAGTTAGGAATTAGGATCGTAGGGACGATCATGGATTATCCGCCGATGGACCGGCAGTTTAACGGCGAAACGCCGCGAAACAACCTCTCCGCCGCAACCCCTCCGCCGCCGTTCGGCGGCACCTCCCCTTACACAGGAGAGGCGAAGCCCGCTGGGAGACCAACAATCTGACGGCAACGCACCGTAGGGGTTGCGGGTCGCCGGTGGCGACCTCTGCGGCGAAAGCCGCAGAAGCAACGACCGACCCGGGAGGGGAGACCCGATTATCAATCGCCCGCCGGTTGACCTTCAATCCA
>JAFWCS010000158.1 GCA_017534365.1 Clostridia bacterium
CTCCTCAAACGGCAGATGCGAGCCGTCAAACATTACGCTTGTGAAGCCGATTTCCAGTGCCTGCCGGATCGCGGCTTCGGTTTTGCCGTGGTCAAAGTGGACGGCCACGGGCATCGGGCTGTTTTTGGCCGCGGCGACCATCAGCGGGCCGATGAGCGCGAGCGGCGAATGATTCAGGCGCACCTCTGCGATCTGCAGGATTGCGGGGCTTTTTGTTTCTTCAACGGCCTTCAGCACGCCGAGCACCATTTCCATGTTGGCGATGCTGAAGCTGCCGACGGCGTAACCGCCGGCCCCGGCGTCGCGGAGCAGATCACGCATATTAACGAGCGGCATGGGCAGTGCCCTCCTTTTTCTTATAATAGATCGCGGCGCACACGGCGCTGGTCAGCGGCAGGGTCAGCAGCATGCCGAGGCTGTCGGCAAGCGCCTGCAGGATATCCGCGATGATCACTTCCTTGTTGATGACCTGATTGAGATCGGCGTTGTTGGCCACGAGCAGCAGCACGCAGGTCAGCGACGAGCCGATGTAGGCGAGCACGAGAGTGTTGGCCATGGTGCCCATCATATCGCGGCCGATCGTGAAGCCCGAGCGCATGAGCTCGCCGGGCCGGATCTGCGGCGATTTTTTGCGCAGCTCATAGAGAGAGGAGGAGATCGACATCGACACGTCCATCACGGCGCCCACCGCGCCGACGATGATCATTGCGAAGATGATCGCCTTCAGATCGATCGGATCCTCCGGCCGCAGGGTCAGCAGATAAATGCTTTCCTCCTCGAGCATGCCGGTCATGCGCAGGAATTTCTGCATGATCACGACGATCAGACCGGCCGCCAGCACGCCGCTCACGCAGCCGATGCAGGCACAGATCGATTTGGGATTCCATCCACTGATGATGCTCAGTGTCATGACCGTGATGAAGACGCAGACGAGGATCGACCAGAGATAGATGTTGTGCCCGTTGAGGATCGCGGACAGCAGCACGGCGAAAACGGAAACGCAGGTGAAGGTCAGCGAAACAAGCGTTTTAACCCCCTGCATTCGGGAGAAAATCACGATCAGCACGCAGAAGACGCCGAGCAGCCACAGCAGGGGCGTAATGCGGATATAATCGCCGAAGTAATAGGTCTGGCTGCCGGCTTCGGTGTAGCGCTCGACCAGGATGCGGTCCTCCGCTTCCACCTGCTTGGGGCTGAAAGCGTAGGATTTGTCGATCTCCTGCATCACCTCGAGCGTTTTGCCGCGCAGCTCGGTATTAAGCGCCTGCGCCTTGAAGCGCACGGTGATGAATTCATGTTCGCCGTCGGCGTTGTTGGAGACCGTGTCCGTCACACGGATGACCCGCGCGCGGATCACCTGCCCGTCCATTTTTCCTTTAAATACTGTGCCGTCGCCGACGATATAGTTGTAGGCGGTAAAGAGCAGCACTGCGGAGAGCAGCGCCGCAATGACCTGAAACGCAGCTTGATTCCGTTTCATTCCGCGCCTCCTGGATGAAGATTATTAATCAATATAGTATAACATGAATTGATCAAAATCTCAATAGGGGAAATGAAAAAAACGAACGGCGCGCTGCGGAGCATCCGCAGCGCGCCGGCACTGTTTGCCCTTCTGCCTTGCGCGCGGCGATCTCGGCTGCGCGTTCTGCAGCCCGGCAGGCGGCTTATCTCATTGATTTATAGAAGTCCAGCGCGCTGATACGCACGCCGGTCTGTTCCAGCAGGAATCGCTCGCTCACGCGGGCGAGCAGCGCCTCCTCCTGCACAGGCAGGGTAAAGGCGTAAATGCGTCCGATGGGCTGACTGCAGATGTGGCGCATGGCTGCCAGCACGCCTGCTGAGATCCGCAGGCCGCCGCGGCCGCTCTCCGCGCAGCAGATGCAGCCCTCCTTCGGACTGAAAAACAGCGGCTCCGGCACGGTCCCGCAGTGCGGGCAGGCCGTCAGATCCGGCATATAACCGGCAAGCGTGAGAAGCCGCAGCTCCGTCACCGCCTTGAGAAACTCCTCGCTGCGCCGCTGCTTCTCGAGCAGATGCAGGGAATTGAGCAGCACGCGCAGACAGTCCTCCGCCGGTTCCTCCGCCGGCGCGAGCGCGGCGGCCAGCGCACAGAAATACTGCGCGAGCGAAAGCGGCCGGATCTCCTGCCGCAGGCCGAAGAACATCTCCTTCGCCGTCGCGTCGTCGATCATGTAGCTGTCCCTGCCGCTGCGGATTGAGAATTCACCGTAGCACAGGGACTGGGTTGCGCCGTGAAGCCGGCTGTTGAATTTTTTTGCGCGGTTGGCAAAGGCGCGGATCACACCGTAATCACGCGTGAGCAGCGTCACAAGGCGGTCACTCTCGCCCGTGTCTGTCGTCCGGAGCACCAGTGCGTCGGTCTGCAGCTTCATGCGGTTGTTCCTCCGCGGCGTGTGCGCGGCTGCGTTTGTAGCGCAGATAATCCGCGACGGCGCCGGTTTTGATAAATTGTTGCCAGGCCTGTTCGTTTTCCGTTGCGATCACCCCCCGCGTTTACCTTGCCCGGTTCGGGCGCAAATAAACGGGGCGGGGAGGAAGAAACGCGAATCAGTCCAGTCCGAAATTGCGGATCAGCCCTTCGCGGTTGCGCCAGTCCTCCTTGACCTTGACCCAGCACTGCAGGTTGACCTTGCAGCCGAAAAAGCGCTCCAGATCCTGCCGGGCGCGGGTGGAGATGCGTTTGAGCGTTGCGCCCTGCCTGCCGATGATGATGCCCTTGTGGCTCTCTTTTTCGCAATAGATCATGGCTTCGATATCGAGGATGCCGTTCGGCCGCTCGCGCATGCGCTCGATGCTCACGGCCACGCCGTGGGGCACTTCCTTGTCGAGCAGGAGCAGCATCTTTTCGCGCAGGATCTCCGCGGCGATCACGCGCTCGGGCTGGTCGGTCAGCGTATCGTCCGGGAAAAAATGCGGCGATTCGCCCGCCAGCTTTTCCAGCTCCGCATAGATCAGCTCGACGTTGTCGCCCTTGAGCGCGCTGACCGGCACGACGGCCTCGAACTCAAACACGCCGGTGAGCTGCACGATGCGCTGCATCAGCGTTTCTTTTTTTTGCACGGTGTCGATCTTGTTGATTGCCAGCACGACGGGGCATTGCTCCGCGCGCAGGCGGCGGAGCAGCTCAAGCTCCGTGTCGCGCAGCTCCCCCTCCGGCTCGGTGACGAAGAGCGCGGCGTCCACGCCGCTGATCCCTTCGCCGACTGCCTTGATCATCCGTTCGCCCAGCTTGTTTTTGGGCTTGTGATAGCCGGGGGTATCAATAAAGACCAGCTGCGTCTCTCCGCGGGTCAGCACGCCCATGATGCGCGTGCGGGTCGTCTGCGGCTTCTGCGTCACGATGGCGATCTTCTGGCCGAGCAGCTGATTGAGCAGCGAGGATTTGCCGACGTTCGGCCGCCCGACAATGGCAACAAATGCGGTTTTGGTCATGGATGTATCTCCTTGTCAGATCCGGTAACTCTCCAGAATGCTGCTCAACGTGTTGAGAAAGGCCTCCTCGCCGAACGTGTTGATCTTGAAAAAGACTGCCTGGCTGCCGCCGGAGGCGATCGCGCTCACCCGCAGGGAGCCGCCCGCTTCCAGAAGCGTCACGGAAAGGCTGACGCGGTTGCCGCCGATCATGCTGTAGCGCTCGTAAACGCGCACGGCGCAGCGCACGCCGGGCGCGGAAAAATCGCTTTGATCCTCCAGCGATGCGCTGCTGCTGCCGGTGGTGACCGCCTGATGGATCACCTGCAGCAGTTCGTCAAATTCGCCGCACAGGGCGGCTTCGTATTTTGCCATC
>JAFWCS010000159.1 GCA_017534365.1 Clostridia bacterium
AAAAAAGAACGCGACCGTCTTCCGAAGCCGGTCTGGGACGGGCATGACGACGCGGTCGGCTGCTATTATAAAACGTGGGAACTCGCGTTCAAAAACCTGAAAAAGCCCTCCACGTTTTCCGGCTTTGTATCCAACTATATCGACACGGCCTTCGACGGGAACATCTTCATGTGGGATTCCGTCTTTATGCTCATGTTCGGCCGCTACGGCGCCCGGTCCTTCAATTTCCAGGGAACGCTCGACAATTTTTATTCCCACCAGTATAAAGACGGCTACATTCCCCGCGATATGGAGCAGGATACCTGCAAAGAGCGCTTCACCCGCTTCGATCCGTCGGCAACGGGGCCGGAGATCATGTCCTGGTGCGAGTGGGAGTATTATAAGAACTTCAACGACGCCGAACGGCTCAGGAAGGTGTTTCCCTGCCTGATGGCTTATCATGAATGGATGCGGGCAAACCACACCTGGCCGGACGGCACCTACTGGTCCAGCGGCTTCGGCTGCGGGATGGACAATCTTCCGCGCGTGCAGCCGGGCTATGACGACGTGTTTTCACACGGCCACATGATCTGGAACGACGCCTGCATGCAGGCACTGCTCGACTGCCGCGTGCTCATTGAAATGGCAAAGGTGCTCGGGCGCGAGGCGGACGTGCGCGGGCTGGAGGAAGAGCGCGACGCGCTGCTGCGCGTGGCCAACGAACGGCTTTGGGACGAGGAAACGGCCTTCTATTATGACGTCTGGAAAAACGGCAGCTTCAACTACGTGAAGCACCTCGGCGCTTACTGGGCGCTGCTGGCGGATGCGGTGCCTGAGGAGCGGGCGGACGCGTTTTTTGCGCATCTGACGAACGAAAACGAATTCGCAACGCCCTGCATGCTCCCCGTGCTCTCCGCCGATCATCCCGCGTTTCAGCCGAGCGGCGGTTACTGGTGCGGCGGCGTGTGGGCGCCGACGAATTATATGACGCTTCGCGGTCTGGATCAATACGGCAGATACGATCTTTCGCATCAGATCGGCCTGAATTATCTGCGCAACGTGGTTTCGGTCTATAACGATACCGGCACGGTGTTTGAAAACTACGCGCCGATGCCGGGCGAAAACGGAAAGCCGCGGCAGGGCGGAGTCTCGCACGCCGATTTTGTCGGCTGGACCGGCGTCGTGCCGATCTGCGTGCTGTTTGAGTATGTGTTCGGCATCAAGCCCGACGCGCAGAACAACGTCATTCGCTGGCATATCGACCTGACGGACCGCTTCGGGGTGGAGCAGTATCCCTTCGGCGCGGACGCAACGCTGACGCTGATGTGCGAAGCGCGCGACGACGTTTCGGAAGAGCCGCAGGTGACGGTCCGATCCGACCGGCCCGTCACCGTCGAGGTGATCTGGGATAACGGGAATCAGTCCAAAACGATCACAGCCGGCAGCTGAACGCGCAGCGATCTCTGCAAAAAGCAAACAGCCGCCGCCACACCTGCAGGTGTGGCGGCGGCTGTTTTTATGGCTGCACGCCGATCCTTCCGGCCGGGTTCAGAAAAGGATCAGCTCCGCGTTATAATCGTCAATGCCGTAATTGCCGACCGTGTGCTTCATTGTTTCATAGAAATCGAGCGTTTCGCCCTGCGCGCCCTTGACCGTTTTGATCAGCGGACGCAGTCTGCCGAAAATGCGCAGGAGCGTATCGCCGCCGGGCGTCCCTTCCACGTAGGGCTGATTGCCCTCAAAGATGGAGCGCACCATATCCACGGCAAATTCGGTAAACAGCATATCCTTGACCTGCGGATCGGCCCGGGTGCAAAGCAGATGCGCCAGCGTGCCCATCTTCATTTTTGACAGACGTTTGCCGAGGAAGGGGATGAGCTTTTCGAGCGCGGGCGTCGGCTTGAGGCTGACCTTGTCCATAAAGCGCCTGGGATCGCTGCGCATGGCGTCAAAGAACGTGAGCAGCATGCGGTCAAACTGCTTCTTCAGATAAGCCTCGCCGCTCAGCCCGTGTTTATCCCAGTCAAATTCGGGAACGGGAATGCTTTCGATCTGAACGGTTTTTTCATCCTTGATTGTCACTCTGCGCATGAAGGCGGGCGCAGCAACGATGGCGCCCGTGCAGACGTCATAGAATTTGTTGCCCTGCGCGGTTTCGACGACGTTGATGCTCTGGTTGTGCATATGCCCGGTGAAGATCAGATGCACGCCGTTGTCGGCAAGGGTGTCGATGAGGCGCTGCGCCTGCGTTTCGCGCGCGTCTCCGATCAGCGCAAGGATCGGCTGACCGGCCAGCACCGGATAATGCTCCATCGCGATCATCATCTGGCCGTCCGCCTGCGCCTGCTTTGCCTGCGCCTCGATCCACGCGAAGAAGGCGTCGTCATAGGGCGTGTTTCTGTGGCCGTCAACGTCGTTGCAGATGACGAGCAGACGCACGTCCTCCGACAGCTGGGCAATGTAGGAAAGATGCTCCCGGTTAAAGGCGATGGCATCCGAGTAACCGAACTCCTTATAGAGGTCATACAGCTCTGAGAAGCTGGTGCCTTCGATCGGGTGGCGGCCGGCGTTGTCATACGAATAGGCGGCGCGGTCAAAATCGTGACCGGCGGTCACAAGACAGACGCGCTTGCCGGTTTTCTCTTTGAAGTCGTGCAGCAGCCGGGAAACCGCAAGGTTGCTCTCCTTCTCGCCCCAGTAGGTCAGGTCGCCCGCGATCAGAACCGTATCGGCGTCCTGCGCCTTGGCGAGCCAGTCGAATACGGCTTCATTGATCGCCTGCGTTTCGGCGAAGCACTTTTGCTCAAAGTCCATCTTTCTCTCGTATTCTTCGCCGTATGCGCCGAGAGAATTTTTGAAGTAATGCAGGTCGGTGATCACGTAAAAGGTCAATGGTTTCATAGCAATTCTCCGCTTTTTAAGATTCTGTATCATCAGCACCGCGGATCTGCCGGGTGCGTTTTTTCGGGTGGATGCCGGCTCCTGCTGCGGTCAGCGCCCGATCTGCGCCTGCGCAAAGCCGATGCACTCCCGCCCGATCAGGGGATTTGCGACGTTGCGCGCGTTGAAATACAGGCGGAGCACGCCGTCGAAGCAGACGAGATGGCTCGCATAGACGAACTGGCTCATCCAGCCGCCGTCGCCGCGCGGCGCAACGAGCGTTTTCTCAAAGCGGAAACGCAGTCCGTCCTCCGACGACAGGAGCAGGATCGCGGACGCGCTTTTTCCGTCTTTTTCAAAGATCCCGTTCTGGATCCCGATGTAGCAGTCGCTGAGCCGGTAGACCTTCAGGCAGCCGGCGCAAAGGTTGAGATAGGGATCGTTTTCGTCGGGCGAAAGGAGCGGGGCGGGCGCGGCGCGAAAGCCGGAAAGCAGCGCGTCGCTTTCCGCGCAGCTGACATAGGTCGGCTCGCAGAAGCCGCAGTCCCGGATGAACGTCAGACCGCAGGAATAATAAAGACGGTTGACGCCGCCGGCCCGGAGCAAAAAGGGGTTGGACAGCGAAACGCCGCGCGCGCTTTCCTCATAGCGGCGTGTGTGAACGAGCACGGGTTTCGGCGCCGACCAGGTCGTGAGGTCGCGGCTTTCCGCCGCATAGATCTCGCTGTGCCATTTTGCCGCGCCGACCAGGTGCAGCGCGTTCATCACAAGCGGCCGCGTGCGCTCAAAATACAGCACGTAACGGCCGTCGATGCAGTTGACGTTCGGGCGCATCGCCCGGGAAAAGAGCCGTTTCCCCTTTGTGAAGGCAATGCCGTCGTCGGAAACGGCCTCGCAGACGCCGAAGGTCGTGTGGAAAAAGAGATGCCACTTTCCGTCCGGGGTCTCCGCGGGGAGCAGAAGCGACGGGTCGGCAACGACAAACGAGCCGCCAAACGGCCGAAGAACGGGCGCGGGGCGAAGCGTGAAGGCTGCGTTTTTGAGTTGTGACAGCGACAGCGTGTGCAGCATGGCGTTTTTTCTTCCCCGTTCAGTGCTGGATTTGGCCTCTTCTGATGCCTGCTGTTCAAATCATATCACAGAATGCGGCGCAGCACAAGGTTTTTTTACAAAGAACAAAAATGAGCGTGCGCGCGGGCGCTATTTTATTGAAAATGATTGAAAATGAACGGAAAGTATACTATAATTTTCAGGAAAGGCAGGTTCGGCTTGCAGGAATGTACCCGCACGGAAAACCAAAAAGCGCATTCCCGGCCGCGCCGCTTCCGGCGGCGGCAGGGGGCGGCTTGAAATTCGGAAAGGACGAGGCGCAGAATGATAAAAGAAAATAACGGATATCCCATAACAGGCGCGGGCGAAGCCACGCCGTCGATCCCTTACTATTTTTCCTGGATCAACAATACGAATGAAGGCTCGACCGAGCGGCAGACGCTCATCAATCTGGAATTCTTTCGCTACCTGAAAGAAACCTACGGCATGCAGATCCGCATCTATGCCTGGGACGCCGGCAATTTTGACGGCGCGTCGCAGGGCTACGGCGACCTGCGCTCGGAAAAATTCCGTTCGCAATACCCCGCGGGATATCGCAACGTGGTGGAGAAGGCCGCCGCGCTGGGGATCCGGTTCGGCCTTTGGGGCAGCCCCGACGGCTTCGGAGATACGCCGGAATCCGAAAAGGAACGCGTGGATTTTTACGTGCATCTGTGCAGGGATTATCACTTTGCCGCCTTCAAGCTGGACGGCGTGTGCGGCACCCTGCGCCCGGAAAAGGCAAAGACCTACGCTGCCATGATCGAAGAATGCCGCAGGTATGTGCCGGATCTGATCCTGCTCAATCACCGCCTTGATTTTTATGAGGCGCAGAAATACATCACCACGTTTTTGTGGAACGGCGACGAGACCTATACCGACGTCCATGCGCACAATCGCGTCACCGCCCCGCACAACCGCGCCTATCTGTTTTCGCGCGGGCACGTGACCGGCGCAGACGGAAAGCTGATCCGGCTCGCAGAGGATCACGGCGTCTGCCTTTCCTCCGCGCTTGATTATTTTGAAGACGAGCTGATCTATCAGGCGTTCGGACGCTGCCTGATCACCGCGCCGGAGATCTACGGCAATCCGTGGCTGCTGAAGGATGCGGAATACCCGCGTCTGGCCCGGATCTACCGCCTGCACGCGCGCTATGCGTCGATCCTTGTGAACGGCCTCCTCCTGCCGCCGGAATTCGGCGCGAACGCCGTGTCGCGCGAGAATGACAGGATCAGAATGATCTGCACCGGAAACGACAGCTGGGAGACGCTGACGATCGCGCTCCCGCTGGATCGGATCGGACTGTCGACGCATGAAAAGGTGAGAGTCGCGCTGCGCTTCCCCTATGACGAATATCTCGGCGACTATGAGCGCACCGACACGGTGAAGATCCCGCTCGCGCCGTTCCGCGCGGCGCTGATTGAGGCTGCGGCAGTGCCGGAAGCCGCGCCGGTGCTGACGAACTGCACCTATGAAGTCGTCAGGGAAACAGGGGATCTTCCCGCGGAGATCCGGATCGTCCGGAGCGCGGGCGGCGAGATCCGGCTTTTGCAGGGCGCGGCGGCGACGACGGCCTTTGCCGCTGCGGATCCCGTGGATCTGACGGAGCGTGCGCCCGTTTTTCTCGCGGCAGTCGATCAGATCGATCGCGCGCCCGAAAACGGCGAACAGCTGTATGAGGCGGCGGCCTTTGCAGCGGATAACGACAGCCTGGAAGCGCGCTGCGTCAAGCGCTCCGGCGACACGGAGATCCCGGAGGTCCGGGCAGCCCGCGAAGCGTTTTTCAACCAGAAAACCTATCGCCTGCGCGGGTGTGAGGCGCGGAACCTGTTTGACGGCGATCCGGATTCGTTTTATGACGCGCAGTCAAAAACCTACTGTGGCGGGTTCCGGATCGACGGCGGCTGCCTGCGGGTCGACGCCGGCGAGGTCCTGCCCGCAGACCGCGTGGAGATCACCTGCTTTGCGGCGGACTACGAAACGCAGGAAGTGCGCAATCAGAGCATACCGGCGCTTGCGGAAACGTCCGCAGACCTGAAAACCTGGCGTCCCGCCCCGCTGCAGGAAGTGCTGACGCGGGAAACCTGCGCGGCCGAGGTCGTGCGGTTCGCCGTACATACGACCTATCGTTTGCCCGGCAGGAAACTGACGGCTGTTTATCCGGTGACGGCGCCGTTCCGGTATCTGCGGATCGCGGAACCGATGGACAGGATCAGCGCCGTGCGGTTCTTCCGGGGCGGGGAAGAGCTCAGACCCGCCGCGCCGTCTGCAAACAGTCTGCAGGCGCACTACAGCCGACGGCAGACCGCGTTTGTGAAATCCGCAGAGATCACCGTGCCCGATTGCAGGGCCGGCAGTTATCTGGCGCTGGCCGTCAACGGCGCGCACGGGGCGGAGCGCGTCTGCGCGTGCCTTGCGTGCGAAGGGCGCCTGCACGGTTTTCCGCGCCGCGCGCCGGACTACCGCGCGCACGTCTGGGAACATCTTGTCTGCAGCGAAGGAAAAAACAATACGTTCTATTTCCCCCTGCCCGCATTGATGAAGGGCAAGCCGCTGACGGTGTACGCCGTCTTCAGCGGCGGCAAGCCGGAGGATACCGACTGCAGGCTCTGGCTCTGCGACCCGCACGACTGATCCTGACGGGCGGATTGCCGCGGAGAAACTGCTTGATAAGTAGAAATCAACATGCTATAATTTATAATATATATTGCCTTCCGTCAGCCGAACAGGAGAGGAGCTTATGAAACTCGGGATCTACACCGATCCGCATTACTCTTCGCAGGCGGTCACCTGCGGGGTGCGGTACAACAGCAGATCGCTGGAAAAGATCCGGCGTGCGTATCGCAGCTTTGCGCTTGCGCGCTGCGATCTGGCCGTTTGCCTCGGCGATCTGATCGACAAAGAACCGGACCATGCCGCGGAGATCGAAAACCTGAAACGCATTGCCGCCGTTTTCCGGGCGTCTTCCGTGCCGACCGTCTGCCTGATGGGCAACCACGACGCGTTTGCGTTCACGCAGGAGGAATTCTACGGCATTCTCGGCGACGCTTGCCGGCCGCGGGACCGTGCGCTCGACGGCAAACGGCTGGTGTTTCTGGACGCCTGCTATTTCCACAGCGGCGAGCGATACCGGCCCGGCGATTCGGACTGGACGGATTCGTATTATCCGTTTGAGGAAGCGCTCAGCGCAGCCCTTGCGTCCTCCCGCGCGGAGGTGTATGTGTTCGTGCATCAGAATCTGGATCCGGCGGCGGAGCCGCGCTGCCGCATTGCCAATGCCGCGCAGGTCAACCGGATCCTGTCTGACAGCGGGAAGGTCCGGGCCGTTTACCAAGGACATTATCACCCCGGCTGCCGGAGCGTGCGGAACGGGATCCGCTTTATCACGTTTCCGGCCATGTGCGAATCCGACGACGCGTTCTTTATTGAAACGCTGTGAATCAGGCTGCAGCGGCAGACGCAAAAAACCGATCCGACGAGGTGCGTTCCAATGAACAGAATCATTTCTTTTTTTCTGGCAGTCATCGCATTCTTTACAAATCTTTTCGGAGGTGGGTCCACGTTGACACCGTATTTCAAAAATGACTACCGTATTCCCGAAACCCCCGTGCCCTATGCCCGGATCGATACGACGCCGAAAACCGACTGGACGGCGCAGTTCATCTGGGACGCTTCTGACGGCGGCGAAGAAAACGTCTGGATGTGTTTTCGCAGGACGGTGGAGCTTGCCGACGCGCCCGCGGCGCTGACGGCGTTCATCTCCGCCGATTCCAGATACTGGCTTTGGATCAACGGTGAAATGGTCGTCTTTGAAGGCGGGCTCAAGCGCGGGCCGACGCCCGAAGGCAGCTATTTTGACGCCGTTGAGATCGCGCCCTATCTGCAGCCCGGCAAAAACCTCATCTGCGCGCTGGTCTGGTATTGGGGCAAGGATACGAGCTTTTCCAACACGGACAGCGGCAAGGCGGGTTTCCTGTTTGAAGCGGGGGCGCTTCGCTCCGACCGAAGCTGGAAGGTGCGCCGCAACCCGGCCTATCTGCAGGATACCGGCGCGTCGCAGCCGAATTACAGGCTGCCCGAATCCAACATCTGTTATGACGCGCGGCGCGAGCTCGGCGACTGGATTTCGCCCGATTATGACGACAGCGCATGGGAAAACGCGGCGGAAAACGGCGTCGGCGGCTGCGCGCCGTGGGGAACGCTTTATCCGCGCGGCATCCCTATGCTGAAGGATTACGGCCTGCAGGCGTATGAGAATGCGGGCGATTACAAAGGATGCACGCTGCTGCGCAAGAAGCTGCTTACGCTGGATATCCCCTATAACGCGCAGTGCACGCCCTATCTCAGGGTCGAAGCCAAAGCCGGCAAAAAAATCCGGATTCTGACCGAGAACACTTGGCTCGGCGCCGTCAGCGATACCTATATCACAAAGGACGGCGTGCAGGAATTCGAGGCGCTCGGCTGGTTCAACGGCGAGCATATCACTTATGAGATCCCGGCGGGCGTGAAGATCCTGGAGCTCAAATACAGGGAAACCGGCTACAACACGGAATTCTCCGGGCTGTTTGAAAGCGAAGACGAGCG
>JAFWCS010000160.1 GCA_017534365.1 Clostridia bacterium
CCGTGCTGACCCCGGCGCTCGCGCAGAGCGCGGCGCCCGCGGAACTGTTCAAAGGCGTTTCGCTGAATCTGCAAAAGCGGGTCGCGGATCAGGCGGATATGAACGCGGCCTTCGCCGCGCTGCATCCGGCGCAGCAGGGCGTCTACGCGCTCTACTTCGTGCTGGATGACGGCGGAGAAGCGCTCAGCGGCTTTTTCAAGGCGAACACCGCGCCGCTGACGACGGCGGCCGGCGCGATGCTGGAAACGCTGGGGCTGAAGGAGCTCTCCGCGCTCTACCAAAAGGAAGCGCTGGCCTACGACCCGAATGACGAGACGACCTCGCTGATCCCGGCGGAGATCGAAAAAACCGACGCCGCCTTCACCGCGGCCGACGGCTGCGAGCGGATCGCCGCCGCCTGCGGGACCTACATCGCTGCGCACGTCGAAGACTTCCAATAAACGGCGAACCCGGCTTGGATTCCGCGTCCTGATTTTCCGTATCCGGGTTTCCCGGACACGGAGTTCCCGGACACGGGAAACCCGCCCAAACAAATAAGAATATAATAATTAAGAAAATAATAAATAACAATCCAACAAATCTCCACCCCCTACCCCCTGCAGGAGGAGGAGAAGAAGGAGAAGGATTGAAAAGAGAAACTGCGCCGCAGGGCGTCCCTTCGGATGGGCCCGCTGCCGCCGATCCGGCGCGCGGCGGAAACTTTTTTCGCCCGAAGCCTTTACTTTTTCATCATCACGTGTTAAAATAGTAAAGTGTAAAAGCGTAAAGCGCGAAAGCGCCCGCGCAGGAAAGGCAGGCACCAAGCATGAGCGACAAACTGAAGGATCCGAATCTCGATTTTATGTTCTCCGCCGTTCTGGAGCTGCAGACGCTGGAGGAATGCTATGACTTTTTTGAGGATCTCTGCACCGTGCGCGAGCTGAAAGCGATGGCGCAGCGCATCGTCGTGGCCAAGATGCTGCGCGACAAGCAGGTCTACAGCGACATCGTCACCCAGACCGGCGCGAGCACCGCAACGATCAGCCGCGTCAACCGCTCCCTGCAATACGGCTGCAACGGCTATGAGAAGATTTTTCAAAGGATGGAAGACTGATGGCCTACGACGCCTTTGCCCGATACTATGACAGTCTGACCGATAACGTAGAGTATGAGAAGCGTGCAGCGTTCGTTTGCAGGCTTCTTTCCTTCTGCGGCATTTCGGACGGGCTCCTGCTCGAGCTCGGCTGCGGCACGGGCAGCCTGACCGCCCTGCTGGCGGAGCGCGGCTTCGACGTGATCGGCGTGGACACCAGCGTCGGCATGCTCAACGCAGCGCGCGCCAAATGCGCGCCGCTGGGCGATAAGGTGCTGCTGTTGCGGCAGGATATGGCCGCGCTCGATCTCTTCGGCACCGTGCGCTCCTGCGTGTGCGCGCTTGACGGGCTCAATCACCTGCCGGATCGTGACGCGCTGCGCCGCACCTTCGAGGGCGTCGCGCTGTTCACGGAGCCCGGCGGGGCCTTCGTCTTTGACGTGAACACCGTCCACAAGCACCGCGCCGTGCTCGCAAACAACGCGTTTGTCATCGAAAACGATACGGTTTTCTGCGCCTGGCAGAACGCCCTGCAGCCGGACGACAGCGTGGAGATCACGCTGGATTTTTTTGAAGAGACCGCAGACGGGACCTATGAACGCAGCTGGGAGCAGTTCACGGAGCGGGCCTGGCCGCTCGCGGAGC
>JAFWCS010000161.1 GCA_017534365.1 Clostridia bacterium
CGCACATCTCCTTGAACAGCTCGCGGTCCTCCGCGCGCTCGATGCTTTCGCCGCTCGTGCCGAGCAGCAGGGTGCCGCATTCGCGCAGCACGCCTTTTTTCTCCAGCTGCATTGCAAGATTCAGACCGGTCTGGCCGCCGATGCCGGGCACGATGGCGTCCGGGCGCTCATAGCGCAGGATCTTGGCGATGTATTCGAGCGTGAGCGGCTCCATATAGACCTTGTCTGCGATCTGGGTGTCGGTCATGATGGTCGCGGGGTTCGAATTGCAAAGAATGACCTCATAGCCTTCTTCCTTCAGCGCAAGGCAGGCCTGCGTACCCGCGTAGTCGAATTCCGCCGCCTGACCGATGACGATCGGGCCGGAGCCGATGATGAGCACTTTTTTGATATCCGTTCGTTTTGCCATGTTTCTTTCCTCCAAATCTATCTGCAATCAGATGATGCGTTTTCCGTGATAAACCGTAGCTTTCAATACGCCCTGTAATGTCATGCCGGCGAACGGCGTGGCGCGGCCCTTTGATAAAAACGTCTCCGGGTCGACCGTGAACCGTTCGTTCAGATCCCAGACCGAGAAATCCGCGCCGAGCGGGATGCCGAAGCGCTTGCGCGGCTGATCGATCAGCAGACGCAGCAGCGTTTCCATCGGCAGGATGCCGGGCAGCACAAGCTTTGTGTAAAGCACCGGGAAGGCCGTTTCCAGCCCGACGACGCCGAACGCGCTGCCTGCAAGCCCTTTCGCTTTTTCTTCGGCGCTGTGCGGTGCGTGATCGGTCGCGATCATATCGATCGTCCCGTCCAGCACGCCTTCGAGCAGCGCTTCTCTGTCCGCCGCAGCGCGCAGCGGGGGATTCATCTTGAAGCGGCCGTCTTCCTGCAGATCGTTTTCGTCGAGCGTCAGATAATGCGGTCCGGTCTCGCAGGTGACGTCAACGCCGCTATTTTTGGCCTCCCGGATCAGGGCGACGCTTTCTTTCGTCGAAATGTGACAGACGTGATAAGCGCAGCCGGTTTCGTCCGCGAGGCGCAGGTCGCGTTCGATCTGCCGCCATTCGCTTTCGCTGCAGATCCCGCGATGCCCGCGGCGCTTTGCGTATGCTCCTTCATGAATATAGCCGCCGCGCAGCAGACTGTTGACCTCGCAGTGCGCCGCGATCACTTTGCCGAGCCGTTTGGCCTCCAGCATCGCTTCGCGCATCATGCTTTCCTCCTGCACGCCGCGCCCGTCGTCTGAAAAAGCGATTGCGTCTGCGCGCATGCCGTCAAGATCGGCGAGCGTTTCGCCGCGTTCGGCTACTGTGATCGCGCCGTAGGGACGCACGTCGATGCAGGCGTCGCGGCGGATGAGATCCAGCTGCGCGGACAGATGCGCCGGAGAATCCGGCACGGGGTCCAGATTCGGCATCGTGCATACGGCAGTGTAGCCGCCGTGGGCCGCGGCCAGAGAGCCGGACGCAATTGTTTCTTTATAAGAAAAACCCGGCTCGCGAAAATGCACATGCACGTCGCAAAAGCCGGGAATCACCGTATAACGCGGATCGTTGAAGGCAGTCAGAGAAGGGTCACGGGTCAGCAAGTCCGCCGCAGAAGCACAGGCCTGCGGTGCGAAAGCGGATTTTAAGATCATTGCATTCAATGACATGCCGTCGCCTCACTTTCCGTCCGATCCTGAGATGCAGTTATGAAAACAAAAAACGTCGTGCCGCGAGCAGCAAGACGGTATACAAACAACGGCGCAAAGCGCCGAAGACGACTGGATGACGCGACCTTGCCGACGTCTCTGCATCTGCTTAAAGATCTTTTCTATATAATATCATTTATAAAGTGGATTGTCAATCACAAAATGCTGTGGAAGCGGAAGTTTTTCGGCGGCTTTTCCACAAAGTTTTGTATAGATTGTATGAAAGGGGAGCCGATGCGCCCGCAACGGCTCCCGGATCCGGAATCACTTCTTTTTCATTTTGACAAGATCGCGGTAATTGATCAGCTGAATTCCTTTTTCCGCAAAAAACTGATGCGTCTTCGGATCCTTCATCAGCAGGTATTCCCAGTAGCGGCGCTCCCAGCTGCCGGTGATCCGTGCCATTTCCTCGGTCGCGAGCGCGGGATGGATGAAGGTCTCCGTTACGCCTGCCGGGATCGTGCCGTGGAAATAGAGGAACATATCGCGGAAGGTCTCATAATCCTTGATGTCTTTCAGGCATTTCACCTGATCGGTCAGGATCAGATAATCCGGCGTCGCAACGTGATACAGCGTGCTCAGGCCCTTGCTGATCTTGCAGAACAGGTGATACAGCCCGTAGGAAACGCCCTCGGGGCAGTATTCCTTTTTGGGTGTCGTGCACATGCGGAAGGGGTAGCCCTTTTCGCGGCAGACGCCGAACACCTTCATGAGCATCAGGTATTTGCCGTTCATGCCGTAGAGCGAACCCATGTGATTATCCACCTGCGCAGGCTTCA
>JAFWCS010000162.1 GCA_017534365.1 Clostridia bacterium
AAGAATCATCCTCCTCCAAGCAACTGCGCTTCATGCATTTCTTTGCCCGGCCCGTTTTTCTTACGCGCCGAAATACTGCTTCGCCGCGCCGTAATAAACCGCAAGGGCCTTCACCGCGTCAGTCAGCGCCGCGTCGATTTGTTTTTCCACCCCATCGCGCAGCAGCGCAAGGTCGGCTTCGCTGCAGTGATATTCCGTTAAAAGATTGCTGAACTCCTGCAGCGTCTGCAGCTTCTGTATCAGCTCCCGATAGGAAATATATGCCATGCGGGTCACTCCTTAAACGAACGATTTATTTGATAGACAAGCCGGAAGTTGAACCTGATTATGAACATCTGCAGCCCTGCTGCCGCCATTGAAAGAAAGCGTTTTTATTCGCGTCTCATTCAGCTGCCGTAAAGCTGAAATCTTCAAATCGAAGCGCCTCACCGGCCTCGGTGCGAAAAACAAAACAAAGTCCGTTCGTTCCTGCGGCATTGTTCAAGGCGATCTCAAAAACCTCGAAGCGCTCAAAGCCGCCGGTATCTCCGACTTCGCAGCTGCCGAGCAGCGCCCCGTCGGGATGATCTTTATGTATTTCCACCGTACAGGGACTGTCATTTCCGTTTGCCACGCGAAGTTTAAGGACGGCGTTCGCCGGCATATTACAAATTTTCGGAAAGGTCAGATAAGATCCGTCCTTGATGCCGCGCAGCTCAAAGCCGTCCGCATTTTCCTTTTTGACGATCCCGTCGGCAGCGTCAAAAAACCATTCGCCGTTGATCGCCTCCCACGTTGCGTCATACTGCCCGACCCCGACCTTTTTGATAAATTCATCGGTCACAATGTCGCCGTTGTCTTTCATATGGGCGTAAACAAACTTCGTCGTTCTGTAATACCGGTCGAGCGGTTCTCCGCTGCCGTAGTTTTCCGGGACGCCGTAGGTAAAATAGGTCTGATTGTGGAAGGTGAAAAAGGTGCCGTGGTCGGTAAAGCAATCCTGACAGATCCTGCCGCGATAGGTATAAGGCCCATAGATGCTCTTGCTCGTTGCGTATTCGCCGCCATGCGAGTTCAGGTAGTACGTATCGCCCCATTTGGTGATCCAGCAGGCGTCATTTTCCCAGCCGTCTATGATCTCGACCGCTTTCGGCTCTTCCGCAAGCGAGATCATATCCTCGTTCAGCCGCGCGATATAATATTGCTTGCCGACGACGGTATAGCCGAACATAATATAAGGCGTCTTGCTTTCATCATCGTCGATGAATACCGTGGGGTCGTAGCAGGCGGTGTCCACCAGCCCCTGCGGAAGCAGCGGCTTTCCGAGCGCGTCGACATACGGTCCGCCGGGGCCGTTCTCGCTCACCGCGACGCCGGTGCAGCGCTGCTGATCGGAGAAATAAAGATAATACTTGCCGTTTCGTTCCGCCGCATCGGTGGCGTAGCATTCATGATCCGTTCCGAGGAAGGTATCCTCCGGGCGAAGCGTGAATTCAAGATCCCAGTTGACAAGGTCATCCGAGGAGAAAACGCGCCAGTCGTCCATGCGGTAGATCGGCTGCCCCGGACCGTAATCATGGCTGGAAAACAGGTAGGCCTTGCCGTCAAAAATGTGCACATGCGGGTCGCAGACGCCCATATCGGGGAAAACGCGTCTGAAATTGCCGCCCTCCACATTGTCGCCGCTCCGGAAAACGGCCCGGATCTCGTCAACGGTTCCCGCCGCCAGATAATAGTAATAACTGTTGGGCTCGTCGAATTTCAGCCCGAAAACGCCGAGCGGCGCCACGTAATTCGTGGCGTCGGCGCCCGCATCGGCGGACCCGTCATACTGATACCGGCCCGCGAGCAAGGACGTCGCTTTCGGCGTAAACAGCCCAACGCCGTAGCCGCTGTCATCCGTCCACGCGCACCACGTTTCGGTATTTCCGTCCTTCAGCTGAAACGCGGGTTTCCCTGCCCAGAACGGCAGCTCCCGCTCCACGCGCAATGCATCGCCGGTCCAGGGCTGGTCGCCGTCATAGAACCAGAAGTTGCCCAGCGCGCTCACGGCATAAAACGCAGGAAGCTCTTGCCCTCTGTCCGGCCAGGGCGTCTGCAGGAAATCCACCGCCGTATTTTTCACAGTCAGCCCCTTGTCTGTCAGCCGATACACGTTGGTGTAATACGTTTGCGTGAGCATGTTGTTCTGCGCCCAATCGAGCGGACGGCAGACGACGCGGATCTCGTTCTCGCTTTTTTCAACGGCCACCAGCTTGCTGCTGTTGCCATACTGGTCGCCGCCCTGTACGGGATTGTAGCCCCATACGGTATCGCCGTACACGCCGTTTTCATACCCCTCGATTTCCTGCGGCCCGTAATAGGACTGCTGCACAAGGCGGCCGGTGTCATGATGATTCAGCAGATTTCCGTAGGCATCATTCATTTTGTCTTCAAACCATGAAAGACCGCCGCCCCATCTCAGGTTGACGCCTGCTTTGTAATGATCATTTTCGATATACAGAACATCCTCTTTCGGCACCGACTGTAAATCACAGGTAAAGCTGGAAACGCTGAGGATGCAGCTTTGACCGGCAACGATGGGTTCAAAGCGCACAGAAAGCAGCCGCGAGGCGGTTTTCCGGCTCAGATAGCAGTCAAGCAGCATGGAGGCCTTCTGCGATTTTGCGCTTAACAGCAGTTCTTCCTCCACGGTTTTGACACCCAGCCGATAGCTGAACACGGCGCGAACCGCCGCCGTAGTCGTATAAGCAAAGTTGATACGATTGAACCGCAATGTGCCTGCAACGGGCGACACTGTTGCCGTGAATCCCTTTGTCACATCTGTATTTACCAGGTTCATTTCTTTGATTTCTGTCTGTTTCTTCGCGGAAATATCCGATCCGAACGCACCGAGCAAAATCAGAATCGACAGAAAAAATGCCGCGATTCGTTCTAAAAGAAACATGCTCATTTTCTCCTTTCTTCGTTGTTAATAATCTTTTGCCTGTTTGATTTTCCAATTCCGGATGCGGATTTACTCCATGCACGCAAAGCTTCTCACATCGTCAAGATCGGTCACAAACGTCGCAGTGTATTTGCCGTCATCTCCGATGCCGAAGTCCCAGCCGGTGATATCAAGCAGCGTCCTGTCCCCGTTTTCGGAAATGGCGTAAACGGCGGGGGCCTGTCTCGCTGAAAGCCCTGTCAGCTTGACGGCGGTGTTGTTCGCTCCGCCGGTAAGTGTGAACGCGGCTTCGCCTTTATCAAGGGCGACGGTCGGCACGTAAGCGTCGGCGACGACCGTTCCCTTTGTCGCGACGGC
>JAFWCS010000163.1 GCA_017534365.1 Clostridia bacterium
AGAAAATGAATTCTACGTTTTCCGCATCATCGAAGACGAATAAACGACGCAAAGAGCTGCCGCGCGCAGCTCTTCTTTTTTTGAACTTCGCAACAAAAACTATTGAAATGTACCGAAAAAAACGCACTTTTTTGTTGATTCTCTCTGAAAAGTATGTTATAATTTATTCATAATTTCATTGGCTTTAAGGGGCTTTGCAATGCAGCTGCTGGAAACAAAAAAAGAAGGCTATATCGGTCAGGCGGATCCGTTCATCCTGAAAGCGGGCGGGCGGTATTATATTTATACCACCGGGGAAGACGGCGTTTACGCCTATGAATCCGACGCCCTGTTTTCCGGCTGGCGGTTTGCCGGCCGGGTCTTCACCGTGCCCGGCATGCGGGATTTCTGGGCCCCGAGCGTGATCGAGCTTGACGGCGTATTTTATCTCTATTGCTCCTTTGAGTTTTTCGGCGACACGCCGGATCCCGGCGGCCACCGGCAGACCATGCACGTGGCGGAAAGCCGCTCGCCGCTCGGACCGTTTGAGCGCCCGACGCAGCTGCTGCATCCGTTTTCGATCGATTCTCACGTGGTCAAAAACGAAAGCGGGCTGTTCATTTTCTACTCCACCAACACCTTCGAGGGCGAACGCATCGGCACTTATATCTGCGTGGACCGGCTGCTTGATCCGCGCACAGCGGCGGGCAGCCCCGTGCCGATGATCCTGCCCTCACTCGACGAGGAGATCTACCGGCGCGACCGCTATAAACCGGGGCAGCACTGGCACACCGTGGAGGGCGCGTTCTATTTTCGCGAGGGCGACTGGCAGTATCTGATGTACAGCGGATCCTGCTATGAAAACGAGCATTATTTCGTCGGCTACGCCCGCGTGAGGTCGGAGGAAACGGATCTGACGAAGCTCCGGTTTGAAAAATACCCCGACGCGCAGACCTATGCCCCGGTGCTGAGCAGCAACGCCCGGGAGGAGGGCACGGGCCACCACTCCATGATCAAGGAGGACGGGCAGTGGTACGCGATCTATCACGCGCGCAACGTCGAGGACGACGGCTTCGCCGGCGACCGGCGCAATGCCCGCATCTGCAGGCTGCGGGTGGAGGACGGCATGATCACCGCGGAGAGGAAACAATTTGCACTGTAATTTTTATGAGATGAGGGTGAAACCATGGCGTTGATGCAGGAAAATGCAAAAAACAAATATCCGTTCGTCTTTGTGCACGGTATGTTCGGCTGGGGCGCAAACGAGGGCATTGACAACCTGATTCCGTATTGGGGCGCTTCCACGGGCAACCTCGTCGAATATCTGACGGATGAAGATTTCGACTGCTATGCGGCGTCGGTCGGCCCGCTTTCGAGCGCGTGGGATCAGGCCTGTGAGCTTTATGCGCAGCTGACGGGCACGCAGGTGGATTACGGCGCGTATCACAGCGCGGTTTTCGGCTGCAACCGCTACGGACGTTATTACGCAAAGCCGCTTTTTGAGGGCTGGGGCAAGCCCGGCGGCGTCCGGAAGATCCACATCATCGGCCACAGCTTCGGTGGTCAGGCTGCACGCATGCTGACGTATCTGCTGACCTACGGCTGTAAGGA
>JAFWCS010000164.1 GCA_017534365.1 Clostridia bacterium
ATTGCCGCTATATCACCGCCGTGGGCAACCACGACGTCCGCCTGCGCAGCTACAGCCAGGTCTGCAAGCGCTTTGCGGAATTCACAAACGCCCTCAACGGGGACGACGCGATGCAGAGCCTGCACTATGCCGAACGGGTCAACGGCTATCAGTTCCTCGTACTCGGCACGGATCGCTCGGAATTCGAGGAATCCTATTTCAGCGATGCGCAGCTGCAGTGGCTCGACGAAAGCCTGGCCGCCGAGGGCGGCAAGCCGGTCTTCGTCATCTGCCATCAGCCGCTGAAGGAAACGCACGGTCTGCCGCAGGTCTGGAACAGCCCGATCGATTCCGCCGGCAGCGTCGGCGCCCAGAGCGATCAGCTGCGGGCGATCCTCGGCAAATATCAGAACGTCTTTTTCATCACCGGCCATGAGCACACCGGCTTCGGCCCCTTCACCTATGAGGAGATCGACGGCTTCCATTCGATCAATCTGCCGTCCCTGTGCTGCAACAATGCGGACGGCGATTACAACGAGGACGGGCAGGGCTGCCTGGTCGAGGTCTATGCGGATCACGTGCTGTTCCGCGCCCGCAATCTGCAGCAGGGGATCTGGCTGCCGGACTACGATATTGATATTCCGATCACGGAATAAGGAGGAATAGAAAATGAAAAAGAGTTGCAAACGACTGCTGGCCTGCCTGCTCTGCGTTTCGCTGCTGCTCGGCTGCGGCCTCTTCGGCGCGGCGGAGGATCCCGCGGCGCCTGCGGCGGGCGAGACCGCGCCCTTCCGCCTTTCCTGCACCGTGAACGGCGACCCGGCCACGCAGCGCGGCTTTTGCTGGTATACCCGGGCGGAAACGCCCAGCGTTCTGGAGCTGACCTTGGCGGACGGCACGCCTGTGGACGCAGCCGTCGACTATGCGGACGTCACGGAGTGGAACGGCAATTATATGCACAAGGCGCTGGCCACCGGCCTGCAGCCCGGCACGACGTATATCTACCGCCTGGGCGACGGCACGACCTTCACCGAGCCCGGCGTGTTCGTGACCGATGACCGGGATGACCGGGTGGAGTTCCTTGCCGTTGCGGATATTCAGGCGAGCAGCCTTGAGAATTTCCAGCGCGGCGCAGCAGCGGTCGATGCGGCGTTCCGCACGCTGCCGGGCGCGGAATTTATGCTCAATCTCGGCGACTTCACCAACGACAGCACCAACGAAGAATGGGACTATTACGCGCAGGCGATGGATGCGCTTTCCGTAAAAATGACCCTTGCGCCGATCGCCGGCAATCATGACGGCCTGGGCGTCTGGCACTGGTTTGAGAATCTCTTCTGCCTGGATACGAGCAGGAGCGTGCAGAATCTCAACGGCGTCAATTATTCCTTTGATTACGGCAACGTCCATATCGCCGTGGTCAATACGAACGACCTGCTCTCCGTGTCGCTTGCCCAGCTGCGCTGGCTGCGCAACGATCTGAACGGCACGGACAAGGACTGGAAGATCATCTGCATGCACAAATCGCCCTACACCCTCGGCAAGGACGGCAAGTGGCCGGATGCGATGTATCTGCAGCGGGCGCTGACCAAGGTCGCGGATGACTGCGGCGTGGATCTGGTGCTCTCCGGCCACGATCATCAGTATCTGCGCACGAAGCCGCTCAAGGGCAACAAGCTCGATCCGGACGGCACGACCTACGTGCTCTGCGGCACGGCGGGCACCAAACGCTACGAGGTGCGCCCCTTCCTGGCCGATCATTTCATGAAAACGGAGTTCATCGACGCGCTGACCGTGCAGCGTGACGGCTGGGCGAATTATTGGGATGGCGAGGACTGGGAGCAGTCCGACCCGAACAATATCGGCGGCTGCTTCAACACGTTTTCGGTGGAGGGCGGCACGCTGACGCTCAAATCCTATATCCTGCGGGATGAACCTGCGGAGGACGGCAGCGACGTGATCACCAACATCGACACGCTCACGCTGACCAAGGAGACCGGGCAGAACAAGATCACCTACACCGGCGACAACACCACCGGCACGGCTGCCTATGCGCTGAACGTCGTGCCCAGCTTCTTTGCTCTTGCGGGTTACGCCTTCGGCGAATGGCTGCCGAAATTCCTTGCCATGCTGCCGGATCTGATCAAGGTCTATTCCGAAACCGGCATTTTCTGAGAAACAAAACCCTGCCGAACAGCAACCGCCGGCACACGTTCAAGTGTGCCGGCGGCATCTTTGTAAAATGCGCTTTTGTTTTATTCCCCGCTTGCGCCGTAATTGGAGAGCACGCGGGCGGAGGGGTCGCTGACGTTGCAGCCTTCCCACGCGGGGTTCGGCATCCAGAAGCCGGTGACCATGCCGGCCTGGCCGGGATAGTATTTCTCAAAGAGCTCCCGATAGAGCAGGGATTCCTTTGTGAACGGCTGGGCGTATAGATAGCGATTTTTCTTTTCAGCAAACGATGCGTCGGAATACTGCGTTTCGGCGAACGCTTTCAGATCGTCCACCATCGAATGCCCGACCGCGTCGGAAAATGCCGCTTTCTCGCGCCAGAGGATACTGTCCGGCAGATAATCCAGCCCTTCAATGGCGTGGCGCAGCAGATATTTGCCCTTGCCGTAGACGTTAATCTTCATTGCCGGGTCGAGCGAAAGCACGTAGGCGGCAAAGTCCAGATCGCCGAAGGGCACGCGCGCTTCCAGGGAATTGACGGAAATGCAGCGGTCCGCGCGCAGCACGTCATACATATGCAGCTCCCGCACGCGCTTCTCGCTCTCCGCCTGGAACGCCGCGGCGTCCGGCGCGAAGTCCGTATATTTATAGCCGAACAGCTCGTCCGAAATCTCGCCCGTGAGCAGCACGCGGACGTCGGTGTTCTCGTGGATGTATTTGCAGATCAGATACATGCCCATGGAGGCGCGGATCGTCGTGATGTCGTAGGTGCCGAGCAGGGCGACGACGGTTTCGAGATTTGCAAGCACGTCCGCCTGCGTCATGATGACCTCGGTGTGCTCGCTGCCGATGAAGTCCGCGACCTGCCGCGCATATTTCAGATCGATCGCGTCGGCGTCCATGCCGATGGCAAAGGTGCGGATCGGTTCGCGGCTGCAGCGTGCGGCGATCGCGCAGACCAGCGAGGAATCCAGTCCGCCGGAGAGCAGATAGCCGACCTTGGCGTCGGCGACCATGCGCTTTTCCACGCCGGCAATGAGCTTTTTGCGGATGTTGGCGCAGGCGGTTTCGAGGTCATCCGGCGAAACGGCGCGCACGTGCGTCATGCTGCGATAGCAGACAAAGAAGCCGTTTTTATAATAATGGCCGGGCGGAAACGGCAGGATGTGCGCGCACAGGCCGACCAGGTTTTTCGCTTCGCTGGCAAAGAGGATCGTGCCTGCCGCGTCATAGCCGTAATAGAGCGGGCGGATGCCGATCGGATCGCGCGCGGCAAGGTATTCGCCGCTTGCGCCGTTATAGAGGATCAGCGCGAATTCCGCATCCAGCATCGCAAACATCTGCTCGCCGTATTCACGATAAAGCGGCAGCAGGACCTCGCAGTCCGAATCGCTTTCGAAGGTATAGCCCTTTGCGATCAGCTGATCCTTCAGCGCCTGAAAGCCGTAGATCTCGCCGTTGCAGACGAGGTAATTGCCGTCGAGCGCGAAGGGCTGCATGCCCTCGGGGTGCAGCCCCATGATGGCCAGCCGGTGAAAGCCGAGCAGCCCCTTGCCGGTGTCGATGATCCGGCTGTCGTCGGGACCGCGGGATTTTGTTGCGGCGAAGCCCTGTTCAAACGCTTCCCGCGCGGCGCTTTCGCCGCAATAGCCCATGATTGAACACATGCCGATTTCTCCTTACTCAAATTGATCCTTGCGCGCGCTGCCCGGAACGGCAGTCGGATAGTCGCCGCTGAAGCAGGCGCTGCAGAAACCGCTGCCGCCGGTCAGCGACGGCAGCGCGGCAACGGGCAGATAGCCCAGAGAATCCACGCCGATCAGCGCGGCGACCTCCTGCGGCGTGTGCCTGCTGGCGATCAGATGCTCCTCGGAGTCGATATCCGTGCCGTAATAGCAGGGATGCAGAAACGGCGGGGCGGAGATGCGCAGATGGATCTCTTTTGCGCCGGCCTCCCGCAGCAGCTGTACGATCCTGCCGCTGGTCGTGCCGCGCACGATGGAATCATCGATCAGCACCAGCCGTTTGCCGCGCACGGCGCTTTCGATCGCCGAAAGCTTGATTTTCACTTTATCCAGCCGGCCGTCCGGCGCAATGAAGGTGCGGCCGATATATTTGTTTTTGATCAGTCCGATGCCGTAGGGAATGCCGGCGGCGCGGCTGTAGCCGAGCGCCGCATCCACGCCGGAATCCGGCACGCCGATCACAAGATCTGCCTGCGCGGGATGGGCTTCGGCAAGCGCCGCGCCGGCGCGCAGACGCGCGTCATGCACCGAAACGCCGTCGATCTCGGAATCCGGCCGCGCAAAGTAGATATACTCAAAAATACAGGTGCGCTGCGGCGCCGTGCCGCAATGCTCCCGCCGGGCGCTCACGCCCGCTTTGGAAACGGTCAGGATCTCGCCGGGCAGCAGATCGCGGATCTTGCGGCCGCCGACCGCGCGGATGGCGCAGCTTTCGGAGGCGGCGATCCAGACGCCGGCCGGGGTTTTGCCGATACAGAGCGGGCGAAATCCGTGCGGATCCCGCACGCAGAGCATACGGTCCGCCGTGAGCAGCACAAGGGAATAGGCGCCCGTGAGCTGCGGCATCACGCGGCTGACGGCTTCCTCTGTGGAGGGGGCGGTCAGCCGTTCGCGTGTGATCAGATGCGCGATGGTTTCCGTGTCGCTCGTCGAGTGAAAGATCGCGCCGTTTGCCTCGAGCGCATCCCGCAGCGCGCCGGCGTTGGCAAGGTTGCCGTTATGGGCAAGCGCGAGGCTGCCGTTGCGGTGATTGACCGCGATCGGCTGGCAGTTGCGGCGGCTGCTGCCGCCCGTCGTGCCGTAGCGCACGTGGCCGATGGCAGCCGCTGCGCGCGGGAACCGCTGCAGCACCTCCTGCGAGAAAACGTCGCCGACCAGCCCGAGATCCTTGTGGGAAACGAAACCGTGCGCCGTCTGCGCCACGATTCCGCAGCTTTCCTGCCCGCGATGCTGCAGCGCGTAAAGACCGTAATAACACAGCGCCGCCGCATCCGTTTCCTCCGGCGCAAAGATGCCGAACACGCCGCATTCCTCGCGCAGACTCATGCCGACTGCCTCGCTTTCTTTATTCCACGTCCTGCAGGGCGTCGTAACCTTCCTCGCCCGTGCGGACCTTCACAACATTCTCAACATCATAAACAAAGATCTTGCCGTCGCCGATATGGCCGGTGTAGAGTACGCGCTTTGCGGTTTCGATCACCGTGCGCACCGGCACCTTGCTCACCACGATATCCACCTGGATCTTCGGCAGGAGCGTGGCCTCGATCTGCACGCCGAGGTAGTATTCCGGCTTGCCCTTCTGCACGCCGCAGCCGAGCACGTGCGATACGGTCATGCCGGTGATGCCGATCTGCATCATGGCGGCCTTGAGCGCCTCGAACCGCGCTTCTCTGCAGACGATCTCGATCTTTGTGAATTTCGGCGCGTTCTCGTCAAAGACCGGCACGCGCCTGACCGGCACCGCCTCCGCCGGCGGGATCTCGCCTTGCACGGTGACCGGCGCGTCCTCCGCGTCCACCGCTTCCGGCAGCATGGCAAAGCCGGCATAGGCCGAGGGCAGGCCGTGCTCCGTGACGTCCAGACCGAGCGCCTCCTCCTCGCGCGTCACGCGCAGGCCGAAGAGCCTGCGGATTGCAAGGAACACCGGCGTGATCGTCAGGGCCGTCCACGCCGCAACGCTCGCAAAGCCCAGCAGCTGCAGGCCGAGCAGCCGGACGCCGCCGCCGTAGAACAGACCGTTCAGCGCGCTTTCCGGCGCTGCGTCCGTGGCGAACAGGCCGACCGCGAGCGTGCCCCAGACGCCGTTCAGGCAGTGCACCGCCACGGCGCCGACGGGGTCGTCGATATGCAGCTTGTGATCCAGCAGCCAGACGCCGAAGACCACCAGCACGCCGGAGACCGCGCCGATGCAGACCGCGCCGAGCGCATCGGTGACGTCGCAGCCCGCCGTGATCGCCACCAGCCCGGCCAGCGAGGCGTTCAGACACATGGAAACGTCCGGTTTGCCGTATTTGATCCAGGTGAACGCCATGCAAACGACGGTCGCGATCGCGGGGGAGACGGTCGTCGTCAGAAAGATCGAGCCGAGCTGCGGCGTGGAAATCGCAGCCGCGCCGTTGAAGCCGTACCAGCCGAGCCAAAGGATGAAGACCCCCAGCGCGCCGAGCGCGATATTATGCCCCGGAAACGCGTTGATCTTCGTTACTCTGCCGTCCGCGTCCGTCTTGAATTTGCCGATGCGCGGGCCGAGCAGCTTCGCGCCGATGAGCGCGGAGATGCCGCCGACCATGTGGATCGCGCAGGAGCCGGCGAAATCGTGGAAGCCGAGATCGCTCAGCCAGCCGCCGCCCCAGATCCAGTGCGCCTCGATCGGATAGATCACCGCCGAGATCACGGCGGAATAGACGCAGTAGGACAGGAACTTCGTGCGCTCCGCCATCGCGCCGGAGACGATCGTGGCGGTCGTTGCGCAGAAGACCAGATTGAAAACGAACGATGAAAAATCGAAATCCGCATAGGCGGTGAACAGATCGAAGCCGGGCTTGCCGATCAGGCCGATCAGATCCTCGCCCATCAGCAGGCCGAAGCCGATCAGGATAAAGACCACCGTGCCGATGCAGAAATCCATCAGGTTTTTCATGATGATATTGCCGGTGTTTTTTGCGCGGGTGAAGCCGGCCTCCACCATGGCGAAGCCCGCCTGCATCCAGAAGACCAGCGCCGCGCCGATCAGGAACCAGACGCCGAACAGCTCCGTGTTCGTTGTCTGCAAAACAAAATCTTTGACTGCCTCATTCATTGGGATCCAACCTCTCTTTCCATCGGATAAAGGCTATTTCAGCAAACGCACGATGCGCCTTGCCGCCTCGGCGGTCTCTGCCGGATCGCCGAAGGTGGTGAAGCGCAGATAGCCTTCACCGCAGCTGCCGAAGCCCGCGCCCGGCGTACCGACGACCCGGACCTCGTTCAGCAGCCGGTCAAAGAATGCCCAGCTGTCCAGTCCTGCCGGGCATTCCACCCAGAGATACGGCGCGTTTTTGCCGCCGGTATACCAAAGCCCGACCGCGTCGAGCGCGCGCATCAGCGTTTTCGCGTTGTCTTTATAGATCTGCAGCGTCGCGTGGATCTGCCGCTGCCCCACGGGCGTGAACACGGCGGCCGCGCCGCGCTGCAAAATATAGGAAATGCCGTTGGTCTTGGTCGTGCGGTTGCGCACCCACATCGCGTTCAGCTGCGCGCCGCCGCGCTTGAGCTCCCTGGGAATGACCGTGTAGCCGCAGCGCGTGCCGGTGAAGCCCGCTGTTTTGGAGAGCGAACAGATCTCGATCGCGCAGGTGCGCGCGCCTTCGATTTCAAAAATGCTGTGCGGCAGCGCCGGATCCTCAATGAACGCTTCATACGCCGCGTCAAACAGAATCACCGCGCCGGTCTCGTTGGCGTAATGCACCCACTGCTGCAGCTGCGCGCGGCTGAGCACCGCGCCGGTCGGATTGTTCGGTGAGCAGAGATAGATCACGTCCGCCTGTTTCTCCCAGGGCGGGAGCGGCAGGAAACCGGTCTGCTTGCCGGTGTTCAGATGTACAATGGCATTGCCCGCCATGACGTTGGCGTCCACGTAGGCAGGATAGGCCGGCTCCGGGATCAGCACGGTTTTGCCGTGGCCGAAAAGATCGAGCAGATCGCCCAGCTCGTCGCTCGCGCCGCTCGAAACGAAGACTTCTTCGGGATCGAGCGTCACGCCGCGCTGCGCATAGTGCGCCGCGATCGCCTCCCGCAGGAACACCGCGCCGCATTCCGGCATATAACCATGGAAGGTTGCCTGCGCCGCCTGATCCTCCACCGCTGCGTGCAGCGCCGCGATGACCGCCGGGCAAAGCGGCTGCGACACGTCGCCGATTCCCAGCCGATACAGGCGCTCGCCGGGATGCGCTTCCAGATAGGCGGCGGTTTTCTTTGCAATATTGAAAAACAGATAGGACTCCTGCAATTCCAGATAATGGAGATTCGGCGTCAGCATGCGGGCACCTCGCATTCGCAGACCGTGGCGGCGGGGCCGGTCATCTGCACGCTGCCGTCCGCCTGCACGCGCACGGCCAGCATGCCGCCGTCCAGCTCCACGGCGATCTCGCTGTCCGGGTCGCAATAGCCTGCCGCGACCGCAGCCGCTGCGCTCGCGCACGAGCCTGTGCCGCAGGCCATGGTCACGCCGCTGCCGCGTTCCCAGACGCGCATACGCAGCCTGTTTTTGCCGGTGACGGTGACGAATTCCGCGTTGACCCCGCCGGGAAACTGCGGATGGTGTTCGATCAGCGGACCGAGCTGCTTGAGCGGCACGGCATCCGCGTCGGGCACGAAGACCACGGCGTGCGGATTGCCGACGGAAACGGGGATGCAGGTGATCTCTTCGCCGCCGGCCTGCAGGGTCAGCGGCGGCTGCACATCCGCCCTGCCCATCTCGACCTGCACGGCGCAGACCTTGCCTGCGCGGGTGGAAAGCGTCAGCGAACGGATGCCGGATCGCGTTTCCACGGTCAGATGCGTGCTGTCCGTGTAGCCCTTGTCATAGACGTATTTGCCCACGCAGCGGATGCCGTTGCCGCACATGGCGGCTTCGCTGCCGTCCGCATTGAAGATTTGCATCCTGAAATCCGCCACCTCGGAGGGCAGGATCAGGATCAGCCCATCCGCGCCGACGCCGCGGTGCCGGTCGGAGAGCCGGACCGAAACGCCGGCAGGGTCCTCCACCGCGCCGTAGCTGTATAAATAATCGTTCCCCAGGCCGTGCATCTTCGTCAGATGCAGCGGCTGCCTGCCGTAAGGCGCCTCGCCGTCCGCATAGGGCGGCGGATTGCCGATCTGCATGGCGGGCGACCGGTCTTCAAAAAAGGATTCGCCGTTTGTGTTGTGATAGATCTCCACGAGGATGCACCCTTTCTTATTATTGATTTAATGAACGCCGAACAGCAGCTCGCCATAGGAGGGATACGGCCAGGCGTCCTTCGCGGTCAGCGCCTCCGCTTTGTCGCAGGCGGCGCGCAGCGCTTCCATCGCAGGCAGCAGCCGGTCGCGGATCGCGTAGCCCTGCTGCTCCACGTCTTCAATGCCGCGCACATGGGAAAGCACGGTCTCCAGCGTGGCCGCAGCAGTCTGGATCTGATCGAGCAGGCCGGACAGCGTCTGCAGCGTCTGCGTTTCATAGCCGCAGGCCAGCTCCGCCACGGCGGCGCGCTTGCGGTTGATACCCTCCGCCAGCGTTGCCGTATAGGCGGCGACGGCGGGCGCGATCTCGGTGTTTGCCATGCCGACCATCGTATTCGCCTCGATCAGTACGGTCTTGCAGTAATTCTCGAGCGTGATCTCATAGCGCGAATGCAGCTCCGCATCGGTGAAGACCCCGTGGGAGAGCAGCAGCGCGCGGTTCTTTTCATCCAGCAGGTGCGGGATCGCGTCGGGCGTGGTGCGGTAGTTGAGCAGCCCGCGTTCCTCCGTCGCTTCCCGGATCCACGCGTCGTCATAGCCGTTGCCGTTGAAGATGATGCGCTTGTGATCCTTGATCGTCTTGCGGATCATCTCATGCAGCGCCGTTTCGAAATCCCCGGCCGCTTCCAGCCGGTCGGCGTAAACCTTCAGGCTCTCCGCAACGGCCGTGTTGAGCATGATGTTCGTGCAGGCGATGGAATTCGCCGAGCCGAGCATGCGGAATTCAAATTTGTTGCCTGTGAACGCAAAGGGCGAGGTGCGGTTGCGGTCGGTGGCGTCACGGTTGAATTTGGGCAGCACGTCCACACCGAGCTTCATCTGCGTTTTCTCCGCGCCCTGATAGGGCGTGTCGGTTTCAATCGCTTCGAGCACGGCGTTCAGCTCGTCACCCACGAAGATGGAAACCACGGCAGGCGGCGCTTCGTTCGCGCCGAGGCGGTGATCGTTGCCGGCCGTTGCCACGGCGATGCGCAGCAGATCCTGATAATCATCCACCGCCTTGATCACCGCGCACAGGAAGAGCAGAAACTGCGCGTTCTCATAGGGCGTTTCGCCGGGGGAAAGCAGGTTCACGCCGGCGTCCGTCGCCATGGACCAGTTGTTGTGCTTGCCGCTGACGTTGACGCCGGCGAAGGGCTTTTCATGCAGCAGGCAGACCAGCCCGTGCTTCGCCGCCACCTTCTGCATGATCTCCATGGTCAGCTGGTTGTGATCGGTCGCGATGTTGGTCGTGGTATAGATCGGGGCGAGCTCGTGCTGCGCGGGCGCGACCTCGTTGTGCTCCGTTTTGGCAAGAATGCCGAGCTGCCAGAGCGCGTCGTTCAGATCTGCCATGAACGCCGCCACGCACGGCTTGATCACGCCGAAATAGTGGTCGTCCATTTCCTGCC
>JAFWCS010000165.1 GCA_017534365.1 Clostridia bacterium
ATCGGGGTGTCCTGATAATTGCGCACCGAATAACGGCCGCGAATGGCTTCCTGCAGTTCCATATGATTCCTCCGTAAGTTTTTAATATTGAATTAGTAGCGGTTGCGCACGCGCTCCGTGAAGGCGAGCAGATCGCGGATTTCGAGCCGCGTGCCGTCGTCGAGCACGGCCGTGCCGCTGACGCAGCCGAAGATCTGATGCGCATCCTGCGCGAGGACGAGCGCGTTGAGATCGGTCCGGTTGTCATAAACCGGCCGGAAATCCATGTCGAAGCGTCCGTCGGCGCTCACAAAGCGCCAGGGCTGCATGAGGTCGTCCGGAATATCAAAGCGCAGCCGCCCGAGCTTGTGCGCCTTGCCGTCGTAAAAGATCATGTTTTCGCTTGCGGCGGTCGTGTCGCCGAAGCCGCAGCCGATGTTGTAGCCGAAGCGTTTGCCGTCAACGATCCCGTTGCCGCTGCCCCAATACCACGTGTTGTCATAGGTCCACACGCCGCGGCCCCAGTCGAGCGTGCCGAAGCTGTGGCCGCCGCCGAATTCATAGCCGTGGCCGTCGAAGCTGACATAGCCGCGCACCTCCATGCAGTTCATCTTCTGGTTGTAGTAAAAAGCAAGCGGATCCTCCGCCCAAGGGGTGGCGATCACCATGGTGTCGTCCGCGGGATGCTCCTCAAAAAAGAGGTCGAATTCGAGCGCGCCGTGCAGACGGCAGGGCTTGTAGCTGCCGATCAGCCGCCGCCCGCCGGGCACGTGGATGTATTGCAGCCGGCAGCTTCGTGTGCGCTGATAAAGGTCGCCTTTGCGGCTGTCCGTCGGCATACGCAGCCTCCCCATCGGCAGGATCAGCGGCGTGATGAAATCGAATTTTTCTTTCGCGTTCAGATCGTAAAGCGAGGAATTCAGCAGTCCCATGTAGCGGTTGTCCGCGATCACGGTGGCGAAGGCGTAGCCGCGGTCGTCCACTGCGATATAATAATCCCACTCCTTGATGCGCAGGCGGTTGGCCTTCACGTCGAAGGGGGAGTATTCATAGGGCAGGGCCGTTGCCCAGCCGGGCTCGCGCAGCCGACCCTCGGCGTCGAGCAGACGGCCGCCGGGTATGCATCGATGTTCCATTTTTTCTCTTCCTTCCCTGGTATAGATCCGGCGCATAAACCGCGCCGGGCATGTGACAATAAAGCGGAGGGGATGCGAATGAAAAAAGCCTTGGAAACGCTGGTCTGCGCGCTGCTCGGCGCAGGCCTTTACGGCGCGCTGGAGCTGCTCGTGCGCGGAGCAACCCACTGGACGATGGCGCTGCTCGCCGGCGCCGTGATGCCGGTGCTCGCGCTGATCGCGCGGCGTCCGCCCCGCAGTCCGCTTCTGCTGTGCGCCTTCGGCGCGGCGGTGATCACCAGCTTCGAATACGCGGCGGGCATGATCGTCAACGTGGCGCTCGGCTGGCAGATCTGGAGCTACGCTGCGTTTCCGCTGAATTATAAAGGGCAGATCTGCGCGCAGTATGCGGCGGCGTGGGGCGTGCTGAGCCTGCCGGCCTGCGCGCTCTGCCGCGCCGTGCAGCGCCGGTTCAGAGCCGGGTCAGAAACGCGCTGACGCCCGCCTGCGCTTCGTCGCGCAGCAGATCCTGATAGGAGAAAAACGCAAAGCCGCTGTAAGCCGCGTTTGCGCGCACGGCCTCCAGCTGGCGGGCCAGCAGACCGGGATCGTCGATCCATTCCGTTTTGCCCCCGCCGGCATAAGGATCCGCCTTGCCGAGCTTGTAGGCGCCGAGCCCGCAGAGCAAGCGCACGCTTTCGTCGCGCGGGAGCGCCGCCCATTCCGCGAGCAGCGCGTCGAAGGGCAGCGTCTCGTGGGAAAAGCCGAAATAGAGCTGCGGCAGGATCCAGTCCGCGTAGCCGGGCGTCGAAAGCCAGGTCTCCACGTCGGCGCACAGCGTCTGCCGGTTGTTTTCGAGATTGCCGGCCGGGCTGATGCTGAGCGTGAGCGCGGGATCCTTCGCCTTGACCGTGTCATAGAGCGCGGCGACGAAGGTGTTCACCGCCTGCTTGCGCCACTGCGTCAGCGGCAGTTCGCCGCCGGCAGCCTGATAGGCGGCATACTGCGCCCGGTCGATCGCGGGATCTGCCGAAGGATAGAAATAATCGTCGATGTGAATGCCCGCCACCGGATAGGTTTGCAGGATTTCATTGACGCCGGCAAGGATCAGCGCGTGATTCTCCGGCGCGGCGGGGTTATAGTAAATGCCGTTGTCCAGCACGGCGACGCGTCCGTCCGGGTCGCCGGCCGCCAGCAGGTCCTTTGCCGGTTCGCCGTCGCAGAGCTTTGACGGATCCGGGTCGTTGGCGATGCGGAAGGGATTGATCCAGCCGTGCACGGCGATCCCGTTTGCCGCCGCGCTTTCCAGCATCAGCGCAAAGGGATCAAAGGACAGTCTGCCGCCGCGTTCGCCGGCCAGATACGCCGAAACCGGAAACAGCTTCGATGGATAGAACGCGTCCGAAAACGCGCGCAGGTGCACGAACGCCGTGTTGAATCCTGCCGTGCGCAGGTGAGAAAACATGGCGTCCGTCAGCGCGCGATAGGCTGCTTCGCTTTTGCCTTCGGCGCTTTCCCAGTCAAAGCAGGAGATCCAGACGGCGCGGATTTCCGCCGGCGCGTCCGGTTCCTCCGGCGCGGCTTGACAGGAAGCCAGCAGGAGGGATATAATGAGGATCAAAGCAAACAAACGGTGTTTCATGAAAGGACGGGATCGGCATGGCAGGATGGGTGAAATGGGCGGCGCTGTGGCTGCTCGCGATCGGCGCGGTCAGCGTGATCGTCTGCATGCACGATAAACGCGCGGCAAAGCGCGGCGCGTGGCGCGTGCGGGAATCAACGCTCCTGCTGCTCGGGCTCTTTGGCGGGGCCCTGCCGATGCTTCTGACCATGCTGCTGATCCGGCATAAAACACGCCATCTTAAATTTATGCTCGGCCTGCCGCTGGAAATACTGCTGCAGGCGGGAATCCTGATCGTGCTCCTGCGGCTGACGCCGTGAAGCTCAACGACTGCCGGGCAGACCGCGCCCGGCTTTTTGAATGGCGAACCGCGGGCCTTCCTTGCCCGTGACGCCGGTCGGCGTGAAGCCGCAGGCGGCGAGCACCCGCCGGGAGGCGCGGTTCTCCGGATCCGTCTCCGCTTCGACGCGGTCGACGCCCGGCTGCGTGAACGCCCAGGCACAGACGGCCCGGACGGCTTCGGTCATATAGCCGTTGCCGCAGCAGCCGCTGCGCAGGCCGTAGCCGAGTTCCACAGTGCCGTCTGCGGGCGGACCCTTGAAGCTCAGATCACCCACGACGGTTCCCGGGCGATCTTTCAGCGCGATCACCCAGATCGCGTGCCAGATGCGCTGCGCAGGGTTCCGCAGACAGCCTGCCAGCATTTCGGAATAGGCCTGTCTGAGTTCCGCGTCCGGTTCCTCCTCAATCATGGCGCGCATCTGCGCGTCGCTGATCGGAGAAAGTGTCAGTCGTTCGCTTTCGAGCCGCATACGTTACCCCCAGAACGGAAAAATGAGTTGAGAAAGCAGCGCCACGCCGACAGCGATCGCCGCAGAAACAGCGAATTCCTTCGGTTTGCGCCGGAGCACCCAAAGCGCGGCGAGCAGGACGAGCACTTCGGGCAGGAACGTGATGCGCACGCCCTGCAGCAGCAGGACCGCCTGCGCGAGCAGCACGCCGAGAATCCCGCCGGAGAGCACGACCGCGGGCCGGCCTTCGCCCTTCGCATACCAGCACAGGGCGGCGAGCAGGGGAGAGAGCGCCGTGACGGCAAACCAGATCAGGGCGTAGCGCCTGGGGAAGAAGCCGGCGACCAGCGTCGAATACAGATAATAGCTCCCCACCATGCCCACGAAAAACAGAAAGGTCCGTATTGCGGCAAACTTCGGGGAAGGACTGTAGACGGAAACGCAGACCGCGAGGAAGATCCAGATCGCGAACCGCCCGAGAAAATTCGTGACGTCAAGCCGCTGCATCAATGCCGGCAGCGCGGAAAAATCACAGGTATCCAGCCATTTTGAAAGCAGGCCCAGCCCGACGCCGAGCAGAAAGATCAGCAGCGTGACCGGAACAGTCTGCCGGCGCGGGGCAGGCTTCGGCGCCCGAATGCCGCGCAGTTTGCGGGCAAGGGCGTCCGCTGCCTGCGAATGCGGAAGAAGCATGCGAAGACCTCCGAAACAGGAAAAAAACAGGAAAGAAAAGCCGGACCCGGACGTTTTGCCCGCGCCCGGCTTCTTGTCAGCCAAGTGTACTTAAATCATAAGGCGTTTGCTGATAGACGAAATAATTCAGCCAGTTCGTGAAGATCAGATTGCCCGCGCTGCGCCACTGCATTTTGGGCACCAGATTCGGATCGTCCTCCGGGAAATAATTGACCGGCGGCGCTGTGTCCAGCCCGCGCTGCCTGTCGCGGAAGAATTCCTGCGCCAGCGTTTCGCGGTCATATTCCGAATGCCCGGTCACGAAAAAGTTGCGGCAGTCCATGTCGGAAACGACGTGGATGCCCGCCTGCTCGGAATAGGAAATGATCTGCAGATCCTTCACGAGCGCGATGTCGCTGCGGCGGGTTTCCGTGTAGCGGGAATGCGGCACGTAGAATTCGTCGTCCAGCCCGCGCATGAGCG
>JAFWCS010000166.1 GCA_017534365.1 Clostridia bacterium
GTGGGACTTGACAAGTGCGATGAATTTCTCCAGATCCTCCGCGTACTGCGACTGTGTGTCAATCTGCGTGCGCAGACCTTCCGCTTTGGCTTTCAGCGCCGTCTGTTCCGCGTCATAGCGGTCCGCAAGCATCTGAAACTTTTCGTCGGTCAGTTTCCCGATCGCGTTGTCCTCGTATGTTTTGGCATACAGCGCGTCCAGTTCGGTGATCCGTCGTTCCGCCTGAAACAGCTGCTTGTTCAGCGCTTTCAATTCTTCGTTGCTGATGCTTTCGGTCAGGCGCTTCATGTATTCACGGAAATAGGCTTCATGACAGTACACATAGGAAAGCACCAGCTTCATATGCGCCCAAACATATTTCTCCAGGTTGACCGCACGGATAAAATGCGTTTTGCACTTGCTTTTGTCTTTGTGATGCGCCGCGCACTCGAAGAAATCCTGCCGTTCCTCAAATTTGTTTGTGGTGCAGTAGTAAAGACGACTGCCGCAGTCGGCACAATACAACAAACCGGAAAAGATACTGCTTTTTCCCGTTTTCGTGATACGGTGGCGCTGCGCGCGGATTTGCTGGACTTTGTCAAAGCTCTCCTGATCGATGATCGCCTCGTGGGTATCCGGCGTAATGACCCAGTTTTCTTTCGGATTATCTCGTTGCTTTTTATCCCAAAGAGAATTGGTGTAGGTTTTGAACGCAACTGTGCAGCCGGTATACTCGAGACGTTCCAGAATATGCACAATCGTGGAGTCTCCCCAATGATAAGGATGATCAGAAGACGTTGCGCGAGCGGGCAGACCGTTTTTGATTTTATATGCGGTAGGATTCAGTACTTTATCTTGGGTCAGCTGATTTGCGATCTGATTCGGACCTCTGCCCTCCAGACACAACGCAAATATACGTTTGACGACAGCAGCGGCTTCCGGATCAACGATCCAGTGATCAGGCACCTCCGGATCTTTGACGTAGCCGTATGGCACCATCGTCGTCAGCGTCTTGCCGCTCTCGCCCTTCATGCGATTGACCGCACGGATCTTGCGGCTGGTGTCCAGCGGAAAGAATTCGTTGAAGATATTCCGGAACGCTGCTATGTCATTATCCATGCTGTTGGGGTTGGCAGAATCGTAGCGATCGTTGACGGCGATGTAACGGACGTCCAGTTCGGGAAAGGCGTATTTCTGGTAATAGCCGACCATGGTGGAATCTCTGCCGAGCCGGCTCAGGTCCTTCGTGACGCAAACGCCGATTTTGCCGTTTTCCATATCGGCGAGCATCTGCTGAAAACCGGGGCGGTTGAAATTTGTGCCGGAGTAGCCGTCATCGACGTAATAGGTGAGATGGCGGAAGCCGTTTTCCTCAGCGAACTGCCGAAGCATCTCTTTCTGATTCTGAATGCTCATGGATTCGCCGGAGCGCTCGTCCTCCTGGGACAGTCTGCAATACAGGGCGGTCAGTTTGTTTGCTGCCGTTGGCATAATAACCTCTTTCTGCGCGGCAACGATCGGGCGTATCGGGTTGATTACGTTTATATCAGGAGTGTAGACTGAATTATTCATTATCATCACACTCCGCAATATCGTGATCGATCAGTCGTTTGATCTTGTCATGCAAAAATGTTTCGCCGTCATAACTGCCGTCGACAATGTAGGTCGTGCTTTTGACGGTTTCCTCGATTTCAAACTGCGGCAGCCAGAACGCTGAAATGGCTTTCACGCAAAGATGATCGTCTTCGTCGAAAAACACGTTCTGACTTTTGTGCGGCGGGGACGGAGCATCGGCTTCTTCGGAATGCTTGAAATAGAGTTCGGGAACCTCGTCATCAGAAAAGATGCTTTCTTCCAGATCGGTTTGCTTCAATGATCCACGCTCCTTTGAATTTCAAATTGCAGAAAAATGAAATCTTCCTGTGTACACAGTATAGAACAAATGTTCTTTACCGTCAAGAGGGAAAAACAAAATTATTGAAAAATATTCCCCGGCCGATGACAAACGGAGCGAACATGCGCCGTCGTCACAAACCGGGGAATGAATTTGAAATAGCAAAAAAATATTTTTTCGGATCCGTTTTTGCAGATTGCATATGCGAAATCTGCAAAAATGCAATCCGCGAAGGGCTTGCCCTTCTGAGCCGCAGGCGAGTTTTGTCCGGACGCATCGGGGGTCCGGGCCGCACTTCTATATCACATTTCAGAATGTGATATAGAAGTGCGGCTTCGGTCTGAGAAAAAACGTTCCTGCTTTAGAATCCGTTTCAGCCTTTTGAAAAAGACGAATTCGATTTCATCATTTCTGGGTCAATGCCATTGTAGCAAGCAAGGCGTGTGTACGTACAAAACTGCACGCACGCGCGATTTCGACATGCCGTCTCTCTCGTCTTGTTAGGGCAAATCCCTAAAACCCTTCCGACAACTTTGAAAAAATTTTTTCAAAGAATGGACGCATATAATTTCACTATGCTCAGCGAAGAATTGAGTAATTCAGAAGTCGGTTTACTGCGATTGCTCAGTAGTCGATCCTGCGATCAACGTGGAACAGGTTTTTGAAGAAAGAAATCACGCGCTGGAGAAAGCTGCCGTTGCTTGTCAGCCGGACGGAGGCGGAAACCGGTTTCCCGTTTGCATCGGTGAGCGTGTTGCCTGCAGCGTCAACGACATAGGCCGTAACATTTCCCTCGCCGGTGCCGTTGGAATAGACGGCGCAGCATTTTGTATCTTCCGTCGGCGTAAGCTTCAGCCCCTTGCCGTCGTAGGTCCACTTGACTGACGCCCCGCGCGGCAGGTCGCCGACAGTATAGAGCATCAGGGTCTCGCCGTAGCGCAGCGCGGTCACGGACGGCTGCCGCAGGTTCAGCTGATAGCTGTTGCCCGGGGAGATCACGGTGATGGAAAACTGGGCGGACAGGGTTTTGCCGTTGACGGTGTAATAAACGGTGACCGTGCGGCTGCCGATCGTGTCCATAGAAACCGCGGAGAGGTCGTAATCCGCAACGTCGGCGTTTGCGCCGTCGCTGTAATGAAGGGTCACACGAAGGCCGGCGGGATCAAACGCCTCGCCGAGCGTGTAAACTGTTTTCGAGGGCAGCTGCGTGACACTGATGGAATCGGCCACGGCTTCGACCTCGATCACGGCAAATTCGCTGAAATGATCAGTTTCAAACACGATATAATTGCCGTCGATCGTGCTGGTGAAGCGGACCAGCGGGTTCACGAGGTCGTCCGTCACGTGATAAACCTTGCACTTTGCGGGATCAACGCCCTCGGCGAGCTTGATTTTGGCAGTGACTGTGTCGCGCGGCTGGACGCGCTGACCGCCGAGTAGCAGATTGATGTCGTAGAAGCTCAGATGCTTGATCGTGCCGCCGACGGCGAAGTTGGAGCCTTCGTGCGCGGCGGGATCCACCATCTGCACGGAAAGCAGCGTTGCGGGATCAAGCTCTTTCGTTGTGCCGGAAACGATGACGCCGCAGGCGTCGTGCCGCAGCACGACCGGCGCAAACTGCAATTCGCCCACGGCAGTTTCGATGGCGCTGCAATAAGCGTCCACCTGCGCTTGCTGCGTGCAGTTGAGCGCGTAATCCACTGCGCGGATCGCGCTGTTCAGCGCAGCGACGGAAGCGTCAGAATAGAGCGTCAGATCCATTGCCTGCACGGATTCGATCAGCCGGTTGAGCGCGGAGTAATCCGCCGGACGGAAGGATAAACTGTTGAGTGCGGCGCTGATCGCTTCCGCTGCAGCCGTCACCTGCGCCTGCTGGGTGATATCGGCGTTCGTCGGCGCGGCAGCCGCAGCGGCGTCCAGCGCGGCCAGGCTTTCGTCCGTGTAAAGACTGCGGTCGATCGCGGCGGCGCGTGCCAGAGCGTCCTGCAATGCGGTTTCGTCGGCGGCTTTGTATTGCAGGTTGTTGAGCGCGGCCTGCAGCGCAGCGGCGGCGCTGTTGATTTGCGCCTGATCGTTGCCGTCCGCTGCAGACTGTGCTTCCTGCACTGCCGCATCCAGAACGCCGATCGTTTCCGCTGTGTAGAGCGCGCGTTCGATTGCCGCCGCCTGATCCAGGAGCGTGCTGATTTGAGAAAGATCCGGCTCTGTTTCATCAATCAGATAATAGGTGATCTGATTCTGCTCGCAGAGCGCCTGCGCATCAGAACCGGCGTAGCAGTAAATGACCGTTTCAGAGGGAAAAGGATAGCCGTGAAGGATAGAAATATCTCGGCCGATGACGGCGTTTCTCAGTGAAGTGCATCTGGAGAATGCAGAGGAATCGATTTCCGTAATGCTGTCGGGGAATCGAATCGTTTCCAATCCTGTTTTTTCGAATGCGCTGTTACAGATTTTTGCCGGTGCTGCGCCGAAATCGACCTGCTTGAGCGCTGCGCAGCCGGAGAATGCGTAGTTGCCGATGGTTTTCACTGTGTCCGGGAATGCAATTGCGGACAGGGCTGCGTTTGAGAAGGCGCGGTAACGGATCCAGGTGACGCCGGCGGGAAGGACAACGCTTTTCAGCGGCGATCCTGCAAAGGCATAATACCGGATCTGCGTGCATCCTTCGCGAACTGTATAAGAGGACGCGGGCAGATTGAGCGGAGCACCGATCAGAACGACGCCGTCCGCAGAATAAAGGACGCCGTCACTGTCCTGCATAAAAAACGGATTATCCGGATCCAAGGTGAAGGAGTTCAGCTTTGAGCCGACAGGCCACCCGAGCTCCCGCAGGGAAGGTCCGAAGGATACGGCGGTCACGGTATCCGGCAAGGCTCTTTCGCCGATATATTCCAGCGAATCCGGCAATGAAATCTCAGATAAGCTCCGGCAGGATTGAAAGGCGGATTTCCCGATGCCGATCAGCCGGCTGCCGGCTTCAAAAGTGACCTGTTCCAGATTGACACAGGAAGAAAACGCGGAAACACCGATCGAACGAACAGAAGCCGGAAAATAAAGAGAAAGCAGGTTCTGGCTGCTGA
>JAFWCS010000167.1 GCA_017534365.1 Clostridia bacterium
CCGGTCGCCCATCAGCCGCATGATCCGGTCGCGCGGAGCTGCCGCCGCCGGGTCGGTGCGCAGAACGCCGTAGTCCGTGATCTGCCAGACGGCGCCGTCGGCCGTCGTTGCGCTCGGATGCGCGGCGCTGTCTGCCTTCGTCACGAAATCCGGGATCGCCGGATCGCCCCAGGCGAACCGGGTGACGAATTTTTGCGGCACAGGGTTCTCCGCGGCAGGGCTGCCCTGATAATCAACGCGCCCGTCTGCGCGCTGCATGCGCGTCGGCGTTTCAACGACCCGCAGCTGCACGCTGTCCCGCATCCCGCTGCCTTCGGCGGTGATCGTCGCCGTTCCGGGCGCGCGGGCGGTCACGCGGCCCCATTCGTCGACTGCGGCCACGTCGGCCGGTTCCGCGGTCCAAGTCAGCCGACGGTCGGTGACTGTTTCCGAAAACACGGCGTCAACCGTCCGGCTGTCGCCGACCGTCAGCTCCCAATCGTCCGGCACGGCCAGACGGAGCTTTGCGCGCACGGGCGCCATGCCCGTGAACAGCGAAACGATCAGCGTGCAGAGGGACAGAATGGCGGCAAGGATCTTCTGAAGCATCGAAAAGACCTCCTCCGGGGTGGATATCAATTTAATTATAATCTTTTTTTTCATTTAATCAAGGATAGACTTGCCCTCAAGTGTTCAAGTTTTTATCAAATCCTCGAAAAAGATTGCATTCAGCCGCGCGGTTTGCTATAGTGAATGCAGAATAAAGAAAGGGGAACCTGAAATGAAACGATGGCTTTGCGCGGCGCTTGCGGCGATGCTGCTGCTGTCCTCCCTGCAGCTAGCGGCGTTTGCCCTGAGCGGGCATGTGGATCCGTCGGTCGTTGCCGTTTCAAAACAGACGGCGATCGACGCAGAGGCGGAGGGCATCGTCCTGCTGAAGAATGAAGACCGCTGCCTGCCGCTGAACGGGAAAAAGCTGAACGTCTTCGGCGTCGGTTCGGTTTATCCGTTTATGGGCGGCGCCGGCTCCGGCGCGATCACGTCGGACGATCCGACGGATTTTTACGAAGCGCTCGAAGCGGAAGGGATCGAATTCAACACCGAGCTGCGCGATCTTTATACGGCGAATATCGGCCGCAACAAGATGCCGCGTACCGATAACACCGTGATCAACAATCTGCTGCAGGTGATGCTGTCCATTGATTCGCTCAAGGAAATGCCGGTCGAAAAGCTGACGGACGAGATCATGCGGCGGGCAGTCGCTTTTTCCGGCACGGCGCTGATTATGATCAGCCGCACCAGCGCGGAGGGCTCGGATCTGAGCCGCGACACCCTGCGCCTGAGCGAGACCGAGACGGCGCTGATCGAAAAGGTCAACGCCGCGTTCGACGATGTGATCGTGCTGTTCAACACCGGCAACGTCATGCAGATGGACTGGCTGGAGCGCTATGAGCATATCCGCGCGGCGGCGATGGTCTGGATCCCCGGCGAATTCGGTTTCACTGCCGTGGCGCAGATGCTCAGCGGCAAAGTGAATCCTTCCGGCCGGCTGGCGGATACGGCTGCCTATGACCCGGCGGATCACGCGTCCTCCGCCTGCTTCGGCAGCTTTACTTATGAGGATTTAAAGAAGCATTATGTGGAATACCGAGAGGGCATCTACGTCGGCTATCGCTATTTTGAGACCTTCGCGCCCGAGAAGGTGCAGTTTCCGTTCGGCTACGGCCTGTCCTACACTGCGTTTTCGCAGACGCTTGTGCGCAGCGACGTGAACGGCGACGACGTGAGCCTGACCGTGCAGGTGACGAATACCGGCGACTGCGCGGGCAAGGAGGTCGTGCAGGTCTATTATTCCGCGCCGTACACGCCGGGCGGGATCGAAAAGAGCGCCGTCTGCCTCGGCGGCTTCGCCAAAACCGGCCTGCTTTCCCCGGGCGAAAGTGAAACGCTGATTGTTTCTTTCCCGAAAAAAGAAATGGCGTCTTACGATCATAAGGACGCCCAGGGCTGGGTGCTTGAGGCCGGCGACTATCAGATCTGCCTTTCGATGAATGCGGCCGAACCGATCGAAACCGTGACGGTGCAGGCGCCGGAAACGCTCACGAAGACTGCCGTGGAAGAGTTCGGGAAGGGCGCCCCGCAGCGGCTCCTGCACACGATCGGCCTCGGCGAGCGCCGATGCTACACGAACCGGCAGGACAACTTCAAGCTCA
>JAFWCS010000168.1 GCA_017534365.1 Clostridia bacterium
TCCAGGAACGCGATCAGCATACGCGGCGGAGCGACACAGGTGTTGTTGAGGGTGTGGGCAAGGTACTTCTTGCCGTCCTTGGTCTTGACGCGGATCTGGAGGCGGCGGGCCTGCGCATCGCCGAGGTTGGAGCAGGAGCCGACCTCGAAATACTTCTGCTGGCGGGGCGACCACGCCTCGACGTCGATGGATTTGACCTTGAGATCCGCCAGATCGCCGGAGCAGCATTCGAGCGTGCGCACGGGAATCTCCATCGAGTGGAAGAGATCGACGGTATTCTGCCAGAGCTTGTCGAACCAGACGGGGCTGTCCTCCGGCTTGCAGACGACGATCATTTCCTGCTTCTCAAACTGATGGATGCGGTAAACGCCGCGCTCCTCGATGCCGTGGGCGCCCTTTTCCTTGCGGAAGCAGGGCGAATAGCTCGTGAGCGTGTGCGGCAGCGTATCCTCCTCAAGGATCTTGTCGATGTATTTGCCGATCATCGAATGCTCGCTCGTGCCGATCAGATAGAGATCCTCGCCCTCGATTTTATACATCATGGCGTCCATCTCGGCAAAGCTCATCACGCCCGTGACGACGTTGCTGCGGATCATGAACGGCGGCACGCAGTAAGTGAACCCGCGGTCGATCATGAAATCGCGCGCGTAGGAGATCACGGCGGAATGCAGCCGGGCGATATCGCCCATCAGATAATAGAAGCCGTTGCCGGCCACGCTGCGCGCGGCGTCGAGGTCGATGCCGTCGAAGCGCTCCATGATCTCGGTGTGATACGGGATCTCAAAGTCGGGCGTGCGCGGCTCGCCGTAGCGCTGCACCTCGACGTTCTCGCTGTCATCCTTGCCGATCGGCACGCTCGGATCAATGATATTCGGGATCACGAGCATGATGCCGCGGATCTTTTCGGCGTATTCCGCCTCGAGCCGTTCGCACTCGGCCAGGCGCGCGGAGAATTCCGTCACCTTCGCCTTGGCGGCCATCGCCTCTTCTTTTTTGCCCTGCGCCATGAGCGCGCCGATCTCCTTGGAGACCTTGTTGCGGTTCGCGCGCAGGCTGTCCGCCTCGGTCTTGACCGCGCGGGACTGCGCGTCGAGGGCGATCACCTCGTCCACGAGCGGCAGCTTGGCGTCCTGAAATTTATTGCGGATATTCTGTTTGACGACGTCCGGATTCTCCCGGAGGAATTTCATATCAAGCATGTTGTTTTCCCCTTTCCTTCCTTTACAGCGCGGCCACCGCGTCGATCGCGCCCTGCAGCGCTTCGTCCCCGCACAGCTCCACGGCGCCCTGATCCACCAGCGCGGCGTTTTTGGGATCCAGCGGCAGGCGGGCCAGCACCGGAAGCTCCAGCGCGGCTGCGATCTCATCGAGCTTGCTCTCGCCGAACACGCTGATCCGCTTCCCGCAGTCGGGGCAGACGACGTAGCTCATATTCTCGATCAGGCCGAGCACGGGGATATTCATCAGCTTCGCCATGTTGAACGCCTTTTTGACGATCATGGTCACAAGATCCTGCGGCGTGGTGACGATGATGATGCCGTCCACGGGCAGATTCTGAAACACGGTCAGCGAAACGTCACCGGTGCCGGGCGGCATATCAACGAACATATAGTCCACGTCGCCCCAGGCCACGTCCTTCCAGAACTGCTGGATCACGCCGGAGATGACGGGGCCGCGCCAGACGACCGGCGCCTCCTCGCTCTCGAGCAGAAGATTGATGGACATCACCTTCACGCCGGTCTTGGAAACCTCGGGCAGGATCCCGGTCTCGTCTGCCTTCGCGTTGGCGTGGATGCCGAAGGATTTCGGGATCGACGGGCCGGTCACGTCGGCGTCAAGCACGGCGCAGGCATGGCCGCGCGCCTGCATGGCGCTCGCGAGCATGGCGGTGACGAGGGATTTGCCCACGCCGCCCTTGCCGCTGACCACACCGATCACTTTTTTGACGCTGCTGAAGGCGTTGCCGGGAATATGCAGATCCTGCGGCTTCTGGTCGCAGGCGGACTGACAGTTTGCGCAGTTGCCGCTGCAGGCTTCACTCATGTTGAAAAACTCCTATCATTTTAAATTTATCAATGCCTCCGCCGCCGCGGAAAGCCCCGCGACCACGGGCAGATGAATCAGATAGATCGGCAGCGCGTGCCGGCCGAGAAAGCCGAAAAAGCGCACCCGCTGCGGATAGCTCCAGGCAGGGAAACCGCGTTCGAGGCAGATCGCGCCGCAAAACGCGCCCGCAAGGAAAATAAAAAGATCGGGAAAGAGCGGGAAATAATCCGCCGAGGCAAAATAGTCGTTGTAAAAGCCCAGCGGCACGAGCCAGTTCGTGCGGTAGAGCGCATCCGGCAGGCGAAAGACCACCAGCTCGCCGTAACGCAGCACCCGCTCCGGGATGCCGGCAAAGAAAGGATAGAGCACCGCGCAGCCGAGCAGGCCCGCCACAGGCGGCACACGGTCGAGCGCGGGGCGCAGGAGCGCAAAGAGCAGGATCGCGCAGGCGAGGAAATGCAGGATGCCGAACCAGATCTCGCAGTCCGCAAAGCCAAGGACAGGCAGCAGGAACGCCGTGACAAGCGTCAGCCCGGCGGCGATCGCCGCAAGACGCAGGCCGCGCCTGAGGTTGCTCTTTGACAGGCGGCTCGAAACGCCGGAAATGAAAATGAACGCTCCGGCGAACAGCGGCTCGAGCGGCGTAAAGAAATCGAACGCCTGCGTAAAAAAACGGAGCCCGGCAATCTCCCCCAGGAAGAAGAACGCATGGTAAAACACCATGCAGAACACGGCGAAGCCGCGCATTTCATCCATAAAATGCACCCGGCGCTGCTCCATGCCTGTTCCCCCCATTCCCCTATTTTTAATATTTTACCATAAGTTATTAAAAATGCAAGCCATTTCTTGACTTTCCCCGCGGATTGTAATAAAATATTTTCAACTTGCAAGAGGAACGGTGAAGCAATATGACGGAAAAGCTCAGAGCCGTTTTATTCCGGATCTTTAAAGAAGATTCGGCAATCGGCCGCCTGATCGATCGCTTTGTCACGCGGGAGATCATCACCTATCTGGTCTTCGGCGTGCTGACCACGGCGGTCAACCTGATCACGTTTTATATTACAAAAAAAATCTTCATCGCCGTCGGCTGGGAGGGCGTGCTCAATTCCCTGCTGGATTCCGCCGGCTTCGAAAAGGCGCTCGCCCTGCTGGGCAAA
>JAFWCS010000169.1 GCA_017534365.1 Clostridia bacterium
AAAACAGATCATGCAGCGCGTTGCCGAGCTCTTGCAGACCCGGTGCCCCGAGCGCGCGGATCGCATCGTTGAGCGCCTCGATCGCCAGGCAGGGATAATACAGCAGCAGGCAGATCGGGACAATGGCCATCACCATACCCATTTGAAACCCTCCTTTCTTTACGTCAAATCCGTGGCCGGATCAGGCGGGCAGGACCTCCACGGGAATGCCGCGCAGATACTCGTCTGAGCCGGGCTCCGCCACATAGACCCTGCCGGTGATCGGGTCGTAGCGCAGCATATTGTCGTTGAAATGGTGCTTGCGGTAGATCGCGCGGAACGGCGCCGTCACCGCATTGAAAAAGACCTCGACGTAAGCGCCCGGCAGGTTGACAATGGCGAGCAGATTGAGAATGGGATAAAGCATGATCACCGGCAGCCAGAGCGATTCGACCATCAGCCGCCCAAAGAGCCGCAGATCGGTCCAGGGCTCGTTGAAATAGGCGTCGCGCAGCATTTCATACTGCTCCTGCGTGATAGAATAGACTTCGATTTCCTCTTCCGGCTCGCCCGGCTCTTCGGGTTCTTCCGGTTCCTCCGGCTTTTCGGGGAATTCCGATTCCTCCGGCGGTTCGGTCGACTGATCGACTGTCAGTGCGGGGACCCAGCCGCTTTGTCCGCGCGCGGCGCCTTCGGCCGCGGCCGGCGCGGCGAGCGAAAAGAGCAGCGCGGCGGTCAGAATCAAGGCGATCAGGGCGTTTGTCAGCTTCATGGATGATCCCTCCGTTTTTTTCCGCTTTCAGTCTAGCACGCCGCCGATTAAGATTCCAGTAGCGAACTGCGAAAGAAGTGCGGAAAGTTTCATTAAGATTTCATTAAGATAGGGCTTGTTTCTGCGCGGAATCAATGTTACAATAACATGGGAGGGGATGCAGATGAGAAAGCAAACCACTGCGCTTGAAACTGCGGCGGAGGGCAGGCTGCCCGGCAGCCGTCTGTTTGCCTATGCCGCGGGCATTGCCGGTCAGAATATGCATTACGGCTTCGTCAACGGCTGGCTGTTCTATTTCATCAATAATATTCTGAAGATCAACGCAAACGTCGTCGGCCTCATCACCGGCATCAGCCGCCTTTGGGATGCGGTCAACGATCCGATTGTCGGCGTGCTGATCGACCGGCACACGTTCAGGCAGACCGGCGAAAAGCTGCGGCCGATCATTCTGCTGACCGCCCCGCTGATCGGCGTGCTCACGCCGCTGATGTTCAAAAACTGGGGCTTCGGCACGAACGGCAAGATCGTTTATATCATTCTTTGCTACCTGATCTGGGACGTGATCTATTCCATGCAGGACGTCGCGCTCTGGGGAATGCTGGCCGTCTGCAGCCCGCATTCGGATCAGCGCGCGCGCGCCGCGCAGTGGACGGCCATCGGCGTGACGGCCGGCGGCGCGGTGGCGGGGCTGTTTCTGACCGTCAAGGATATCCTGGTCAACAATTTCGGGATGCGGCAGGAAACGGTGTTTCTTCTCGGCGCCCTTGTTTTCGGCCTCGGCGGTCAGCTGATCGCTCTGAGCGCCGGGCGGATCAAGGAGCAGGTGCGCGACGAGGGCAAGCAGAAGGAAAGCTTTTTTGAAGCGCTCTTCGTGCTGCGCCACAACCGTACGATGCTGCTCATCTCGCTTGCGCGCATCCTCGAATACTGCAAGCTGACCGTGCCCTGGCAGTATTTCTTCGAAAGTCAGGTCAGCTATAAGGTCGGCAGCTTCGAGATCGGCGGCGGCACGGCGCAGCTGCTATACGGCGGCCTGAGCGGCGCGCCGGGTACCTTTGCCATGTTTGCGGCAACGAAGATCGTCGAGCGGGTCGGCGGCATGAAGCGCATTCTGCTCATTGCGCAGATTTCCTCGATCGTGCTGCGCGTGATCTCGTTCTTCATCGGCTATCGGAGCATCTGGCAGATGCTGATCGTGATCCTGATCATGGGGCTGCAGGGCATTCCCGCCAACATGGTGAATATCGCCCACCGCTCGCTGATGAGCGATTCCATCGACGAGGTGGAATACGTGACCGGCAAGCGCACGGAGGGCATCACGTTTTCCATGCAGAATTTCGCGACCAAGATCGGCGACGCGATCTCGCTCCTGATCAGCGGCAGGCTGCTCACACTCGTGCAATATGACCAGTACAAGGCCATGACGGCGCAGGGCGCGCTTTATATGAAATGGCAGTGGCCGATGTTCATGCTCGGCCCGATCGTCGGCGCGGTGCTGTATCTGATGGTGATCGTTTTCGTGCGGGATGACCCCGCGCGCAAAAAAGAAGTGGAGCAGGCGCTCAAGGCCCGCCGGCAGGCGCTGGTGCGCGAGGCGCAGAAGGAGCTGGCAGAAAGCTGAACGCACCTGCGCTGCACTGAAACAATAAAATACGCGACCCGCCATGGTTCTTTCCGAACGCAGGGCGGGTCGTTTTTTGCATAAGCAGGAAAAAAGCGCGCATACTATCCGCAAAGAACAAAACGGAGGAATGAACGATGAAGCAACGATGGACGGCGCTGCTGCTTGCGGCGCTCCTGGCGGCCGGCCTGACCGGCTGCAAGGGCGCGGAAGGCGGCATGGTCGAAAAGAACGGCGTCGGCGTGACGGAAACGGTCAAGGTGGCGGAGAAGCTGGTCGTGCCGGCGAACGCGGAAGCGGAGCAGTTTGCGCAGCTGGCCGCGGCCTATTCGGAGGAAACCGGCGTGCAGCTGCCGGTGGAAACGCTCCCGGCGGAGGATTACGGCGCAAGGCTGAAGGAGCTGGTCAAAAGCGGCGACGCGCCGCTGCTGTTCCTCGTGCACGGCGAGCTGGAGCGCATGGCGGTGGCGGACGCCTGCGCGCCGCTCGAGCCGCTGGCGGTGACGGCGCATCTGGATGATCCGGCGCTCGCGCTGGCCGACGGCAGCCACACCTATGCGCTGCCGCTGCGGTATGAAACCTTCGGCCTGCTGTATAACCGCGCGGTGCTGCAGCGCTATTTCGAGCTGTCCGACCGTGCGACGGCCTACACCTCGATGGAGGAAATCAACAGCGAGGCGGCGCTGCGCGCGCTGGCGGAGGATCTGGACGCCCGCAAAGCGGAGCTGGGGATCGAAGCCGTCTTTTCCTCCGCGCCGCTGAAGGAAGGCGAGCTCCACACCTGGCATACACAGCTGTTTGCCGACGCGGCGGCGGATGATCAGACGCGCGGGGTCGAAACGCATGCGCAGACCGCGCTGGACAAATCGGATGCCTTCGGCGCGTTCCTGCCGTTCTGGTTCAAGCATGCTGTGACGAGCGACGCGGCAGCGGATGAGGCGCAGGCGCGAGCGGAATTCGCCTCCGGGCGCAGCGCCATGATGTTCAGCAGCGACCGCACTGCCGCAGCGCTGTTTTCCGCCGAAGGCAGCCGGCTGAAGGCGGAGGAGATCGGGCTGCTGCCCGTGCATCTCGGGGCGGAAAGCGCGCAGCCGCGCGGCATTGCCGCCGGCGCGGATCTCTATCTCTGCATGCACGCCGGGGCCGCCGAGCTGCAGCAGAAGAATGCGGAGCGCTTTCTGAACTGGCTGATGACCTCGGAGAACGGCCGCCGCAGATTCATCGAGACCTTCGGTGCGCTGCTGCCCTATGACGATCAGGCCGGCGGAGACCTGCCGGAGGATCCCGTGCTGCGGGAAACCGCGAAGCAGCTGCGCCGCACGGACGCGCCCCCCACGCATACGGATGCGGATCTGGTGCACAACGGCGTGTTCAGTACGCTCCTGCGTGGCACGGCCGCGATGCTGCAGAGCGGCGCGCGCGCCTGGGATGACCTGAAGGCCGAGCTTTCGGACGGGATGAAGGATCTTTTCAAGGTATGAAAAAACAGGGTACAGATTTCGTTTCTGTACCCTGTTTTGCTTTGACGAACATGCGCCTTACGCTTCCTCCGCCTTGACGCTTTCCACATAGTCGGAAACCATCTTGTTCCGGCGTTCGGAGAGCTCATAATACATCTGGGCGCGTTTTTTCTTATTGATCGGCCAGAGCATCTTCGGCACGATGCCGAGGGCGCTGGTGACCAGCGGCACGATGGTGCTCAGATAGAACAGCCATTTCTTCGTGCGCTCATCCTGCGTGCCGATCTTCAGACCCTGCACGTAGCCGACCTTCTTCATCACGAAGTTGTTCAGCGAGCCCATGAAGACGCCCTGCAGCTTGATGACAAGGCCCTTGGCCACGCCGGTCGTCGCTTCCATACGGTAGCCGTTCTTCCATTCGCAGTAGTCCATCGCTTCGTTCCAGAGATCGGCGTTGATGACCTTGTTGACGCCGAAGAGGAGCTTCGAGAGGAATTCCGTGAAGCCGTAGCCGGTCAGCATGGGCTTGAGCTTGAGGTAATTCTTGTTGGTGATGCCCAGCAGGAAGAAGCCGAGCGTGATCATGTCGCCGTACATATCGGAGCCGACCCAGAGGAACTTCGAGGAGAAGCGCTTGCGCAGCGGCGCGACAAAGGCGTAGCTGATGCTGCCCACGGGGCCGGAAATGCCGCTCACGAGCGCCTTGAGGGTGTTGATCATGGAGTTGGCGCCGAAGACGTCGATCCAGTAATTGTCCTGACTGGTGCCCACGCCGAAGCCCTGCAGGAATTCGGACAGGCACATGAGCAGCACGGGATAGTTCGTGACGATCGCCTTGAAGCCGTCTTTCACGCTCGGGCGTTCGATCGTCTGCGGCACGCGTTCTTTGGAAACGAGGAAGAACCACAGCGTGAACGCCGAGGAGATCAGCGCGGTGGTCACGCCGGCGCCCATGAAGATGGTGCGCATCTGGACCTTCCATTTGCCCGTGGAGACCATATCATACATGAAGCCGAAGATATAGCGCGGCATATCCTCGCCCATGTAGCCGGTGAGCAGCTCGGCGAGGGTGATCAGCCGCACACGTTCATTCGGGTTCGGTGTGATGGTGCTCATATAGCCGCTGCGGGCAACGCCGGTGAAGGTGCCGGCCGTTTCTATGAAGATGCTGAAAAGATAG
>JAFWCS010000170.1 GCA_017534365.1 Clostridia bacterium
CATAAATCACGATGCCGGCCGCCAGGCACAGGCACTGCAGGCCGAGGTGTTCGCCCTGCGGCGTATGCAGGAAGCCGAGGCCCGGCAGGTGATGCAGCGCTTCCCCAGCGAACACCAGCAGCAGCGTCACGACGGAAAAGGCCACAAACGGCTTGCCGATGGCATAAGCGGTTTTGAAAAAGCCGCCGACAAAGCAGACGTTGAACGCGGCGAAGACCAGCAGCGCAAAAGCAAGAAACACCGGCGAGGCGTTCATCAGCGGGTTGCTCTGATAGACCGCGGCGCCCGCGAGCACCGTCATGCGCAGGAGCGTCAGCAGCGCGATGAGCAGGAAGCCGCAGATCTGCAGAAGGCAGACGGTGAGAAATCTGGCCTTTGCGACGTCGCGCTTGCGCACCGGCAGCAGGATGGAATACAGGAGATCGTTCGTTTCCCGCCCCTGCTGGAAGCTGTAGAAGATGCCGAGGCAGATGAAAAACACGCTGAGGAGGATCGGATAGCCGGGCACGAGCGTCAGCAGCGCCGCCGCCAGAAAGATCCAGGTCAGCGGGATTACGGCCAGCCGCAGATCCTTACGCACCAAATTTTTCATGCAGATCCTCCTTTTCCCGGTTCACCATGATCTCCTCGAGCGTCGCGCCGAAGCCGGCCGCCGCCTGCTCCGAAAGGAACGTCGCCATCGGCGCGCTTGCAAGCAGTCTGCCCCGGTGCAGATAGGTGATCGCGTCGGCGCATTTTTCCAGATCGCTCGTGATGTGCGTGGAATACAGGATTGCCACGCCCTGTTCGCGCAGGAACGCAAAAACGTCCAGCAGCTCGGCGCGGGAGACCGGATCCAGCCCGCTGGTCGGTTCGTCAAGCAGCAGCAGCTCCGCGTGGTGGCTGAGCGCCGTCACCAGATTCAGCTTCACGCGCATGCCCTCGGAGAGCGCGCGCGGCGTCTTTTCCGGATCGATCGAAAACGTCCGCAGATAACGCTCGCAGAGCGCGTCGTCCCACTGCGGATAAAACCGGCGCGTGACGGCCAGCAGATCCGCGATCCTGCGCCGGGGATAGTAATCCACCGCGCCGCAGGCATAGCCGATCCGCTGCTTGATCTCCTGCTCGTTTTCCGCAAGCGGCAGGCCGAAATAGCGGATCTCCCCGCCGTCGGTGCGGATCAGATTGAGCAGCGCCTTCAGCGTCGTCGTTTTGCCGGCGCCGTTGCGGCCGATCAGACCCATCACGGTCCCGGCCTCCACGGAGAACGAAACGTCCGCCAGCGTGAAGCCCGGATAGTCTTTGCGCAGCCCCCTGACCTCAAGCATTGCCATCCGGCTCAGCTCCTTCCCCGCCGAAGATTTGCGTGTGCAGCGCCGCCACCGCATCCCGCGGCGGAATGGCGATGCCTCGCACAGGATCCCCCAGCAGCAGCAGCGTTGCGCCGGGTTCGATACCGAACATCTCCCGCGCCTCCTTCGGGATCACGATCTGCCCCTTCGTGCCGACCGTGACGCTCCACGCGCGCAGGCCGCCGGGTCCCTGGGTTAGAGTCATTTCGATCGCTCCTTTCGTCCGTTTCAAAAGTATGATTTTTCATACTTATCATACCACAGTAGACAGGAATTGTCAAGTCGTTTGCAATAAAATTGAAAACGCGGCCTGCCGGAGACAACCCCGACAGGCCGCTGTGATTGCATTTTCAGATCAGACGACCGCCTTCGTGGCGAGCCATTCCGCCCAGGTCTTGGTCGCCGAGGGCGTCAGATGTACGCCGTCGCCGGTATACTGCGTATCCAGCGCGCCGTCCGCATCGTCAAACAGCTCGTTCATGTCGATATAGAAGATCTTCTCTCCATCGGCAAACTGCGCGATCTTGCTGTTGAAATCGTCGATCTCCTCGTTGCTTTCGTCCGGGTGGCGCGCGGCATAGGCGGGCGTCACGTGAAGATTCGCCTGGATGATGATATCGGCGTCCGGCTGCGCGGCGCGCACTTCCTCAAGCAGCGCCTCAAACTTATTCACCGTCTGCTGGCGCGCGTAGCCGATCTCGTTGAAGCCGAGCATGATATAAATATGCTTGAATTTGTAGTTGTTGATCAGATCGACAAAATCGATCTCGCCGACGCCGTGGTTGACCGGCGCGGGATCG
>JAFWCS010000171.1 GCA_017534365.1 Clostridia bacterium
AAGAATTGCCTTTGGCAATTCTAGCACGCTTCGCGTGCGTTTGCAACCCGAAAGAAATTGGTGCGGCAGCAGCAATTTCTTATAAGGTGAAAAGAGATTTGCGCAAATGAGCAAATCTCTACACTAATTATATTTTTCATATAATTGTTATATCAACAAATATAGCAATTAAGCCATTAAGCGGTCTGCGCAAAATGCAACAGCCCCTTTTGAGGTATGGAGATTATATAAGAGTAATACCTAAGATCGAGCAAAGCTCCTTTATGATCCCGGTATTATCACCGTAGGATATGATGTAGTGCTGGCACATAACCTTTTGCGCGAAGCCCTCTACATCGTCAAGCTGTATCTCAAGTCCCGGCAGCTGCGGCGCGGGCTGTGTCCAGCCGGCCTCCTCCCACTTGCGCGGGGTGATTGCATCGCCTGTCACCATATGCATATAATACTTACCGTATATATTGCACAGGCGGCACATCGTGACCTTGCCGGTCTTCAGCTTTGATACATTCAGTATGCCCTCCGACAGCTCGCCGAATGCGGCGGGCATAACGGTAACCTCGCCGTCAACGGCTTCTGCCGGAACATAGTCGGGAACTCCTGCAAGCACGCGGTCGGTAATGAATTCGTAGAATTCAAGATAGAACGCGCACTGACCTGTGAGATATTTGACCATGATCTGAGTGATGTTTCCGAGTGAATCGTTTTCGGGTATGGTGCAGAGCCCTGCAACATCGGCAAGCAGCATGAATATAGGAGCGGGGGGGAAGCCTAAAAGCTTTTTCATGCCGTCAACATCCTTTAAGGATATCGCCTCATAGCCGCGCTCGTCGCAGATCTCTTTTACCGCAAGGTAATACCCCGCGGCCTTTTTCATGCTCTCGGGATCGGCGGGCTTTAAGAATTTCCACTTGTTCATAGCATTTTCTATAACAGCCTGCTTCTGCTCGTCTGTGATCTTCTGATATCTCTGCTCGATCTCAAGCATCTCAAAGGTCTCGATCTCAGCGCCTATCACGCGCTTTAACGAACCGCCGTCATAAAGAGTACCGTAGAGGTTCATATCGCGGTAGCCTGCCATTCCGCTCTTTGCGTGGCGCAGCCTTGCCGCGGCCGCTGCGGCTGCCGCAAAGTTATATACATCCTTTGTTTTTGACGGCAGCCCTACGATGTCATATACATATTTGAAGGTATAGCCGAGATCATAAAAGGTCTTTCTGAGAGCGGTCGTACCCGCCTGATCTGCTGTGGTAACAAGTCTGTCGTCTTCACACCAGCCGCACAAGCCCCATAGCACCATCGGCTTATGTCTGTACTGCTCGGTTATCTTAACTACCGCGTGCGTGGGTATCCAGCCCGCTATACAGACGATAAGGCAGTCGAACGCCTGACCTTTGAGCTTATCAAGCGCGGACTTTATATCCTTTTCCTCGTAATCATCCGTTACCGGATATACCGATATCAGGTCAAGTCCTTCATTTTTTAAGTTTTCTTCTGCCGTATGGCATTTATTTATTATCAGCTCCTTCGGCGTGTTCACCTCGCCGAAGCCTACAAATGCAGCTTTGATCATGTGTTTTTATCCTCCAATTCACAAAATCTCTTATAACATTCACTATAATCCGCGCCGCTTGGCTCATAAGTCTCAGCTATCGCTACCGTCTTATCGGCGGCATCGGAAACGGTTTTACATACCGATCGCCGTTCCCGCAAGTATAGCCGAGCCAAGGCATGCGGTCTCGTTGTTTTTGAGTGTCACTATCCGTTTTCCTGTCATATCAGCCTTGATCTGACACCATAAAGGGCTTGACGCACCGCCGCCCATCGAGCGTATCTCATCGCATTCTATGCCGAGATATTCAAGATTGCTTCTGAGCATACATGCTATCGCTTCAAGTATCGCTCTTACGGCGTGGGCAAGTCCATGCTCAAGCGTCAGCCCGTAAAACGCGCCGCGCGCGTCGGGGTTATATTTCGGCATTGTAGAGCCGCACAGATACGGGAGAAAGGTAAGTCCGTTACTGCCCGGCTCTATTGCCGACGCAAGCTCATCGAGCTCGCGAAAGGAGAGAGAATTACAAAAATTCGTCTTAAACCATTTTAGTGCCATTCCTGCCGTCGGTGTCCATGACAGCAGACAATAGCTGCCGTCATAGCTCTTATGACAGGGTATCCTGCTATCGGGATCATATGCGGGCGGAGTATTGGTAGGCACATATATGACCATTGTAGTGCCTGTCATCTCGCTCACGATGCCGCTGTGCGTGACGCCCGCGCCTATCGCTCCGGCTATCTGATCTATCGCTCCGGTGACGACTGCCGCGCCCTTATAGCTGCCAACGATCTCACCGCTGCCCAAAAGCCTCGGGAGCATAGAGTTATCTAATGATTCTTGCCGGTCTCAACGTCTTCCTTGAAGCTGATGACGGCAGCGCCGGAACCGGACCAGTCGATGAGAAGGGGGTTGAAGAGCAGCAGAACGTCGCCGCTGAGCAGCAGCATCCCCTCCCGGATCCTGCCCGGAACGGCGGACATCGCGATGAGGAATTCGTCAAACAGCGTCGAACTGCGGCCGTCCGGCAACTGGTGCGGCACGGGGCTGAACAGCTTGCCCAGCGCGGAATACTGCGGCACGCGCTTGGAATCGCCGCCGGAATGGATCACCAGCACGCGCTTTCCTTCGTAGCCGCCGTTTTCCTTCAGCCATTTCAAAACCGCCAGCGTCGCGCCGCCGCTGCCGACGCGCACGCCGCCCTCGTCGGGCACGATGCCGATCTGCGTCCGCTTCGGAAGCACGTCGCGCCGCGCCTCGATCTGATAGCGGAACGCCTCCGCCTGATGCGCGTTGCTTGCCGTGAGGATGATATAGTCCCATGTCGGAAAAGCGGAACTGTTCAGGCTTCTCTGGTAATCCTCCCAGGCGTCTTTATAAGATTGTGATAAGTAAAGACTGGTGTGTTGATTCATGTTCTTCGCGGCAAAGCGCCGTTTCCTCCCGTCTTTCGTTTATTCCCGCAGGGCGGCTGCCGTCAGCGGACGGTCCAGGGCTCGTATTCTCCGGTTTCCAGAATATCCGCGATCCGCGCGCAGGCGCGCCCGTCGCCATACGGATTGCATGCGCGGCTCATGGCTTCGTATGCCGCGCGATCCTCCAGAAGGAGCTTGAACGTATGATAAATCGTATCTTCGTCTGTGCCGACCAGCTTCAGCGTGCCGGCCGCTACGCCCTCGGGGCGTTCGGTCGTGTCGCGCATCACGAGCACGGGAACGCCGTAGGACGGGCATTCCTCCTGAATGCCGCCGGAATCTGTCAGGCAGAGGTAGCTGCGCGCCTCAAAATTATGGCAGTCAAACACCTCGATCGGCTCGATGATATGGATCTGCCTGCAATCGCCCAGCTCCTCATCGGCCGCCTGCCGCACGACGGGATTCATGTGGATCGGGTACACGGCCTTGCATTCAGGGTGCTCATCCAGCACGCGGCGAATGGCGCGGAACATCTGGTGCATCGGTTCGCCCAGGTTTTCGCGGCGATGCGCGGTGATGAAAATGAGCTTGCCGTCGCCGACCCATTCCAGCTCCGGGTGGGTATAATCCTCCCGGACGGTGTGCTGCATGGCGTCGATCACCGTGTTGCCGGTGATATAGATCGTATCCGGATCCTTCCCCTCTTTGATCAGATGGTCCGCAGCCAGCTGCGTGGGCGCGAAGTTATACTTGCTGATGATCCCGACCGCCTGCCGGTTGAATTCTTCGGGATAGGGGCTGTAAATGTTGTAAGTGCGCAGGCCGGCCTCCACGTGGCCGACCGGGATCTGCAGATAGAAACAGGCCAGCGCCGTAACAAAGGTCGTGCTGGTGTCGCCGTGCACGAGCACCACGTCCGGCCGGACCTCTTCGAGCACGGCCTTGATTTTCAGCAGGATATTGGCCGTGATGTCAAACAGGGTCTGCTTCTCCTTCATGATCGACAGATCGTAATCCGGCACAACGTGAAAGGTTTTCAGCACCTGATCGAGCATCTGACGATGCTGCCCGGTGACACAGACGACTGTCTCCAGGCCCTTTCTCGTTTTCAGCTCGTTGACCAGCGGGCACATTTTGATGGCCTCCGGCCGGGTCCCGAACACCAGCATGATCTTTTTCATACGGAGGGGTCTCCTTTCAATCAAAAACTGCAGATTTCAAATGACGCGTCAGATGTGATAAACGCCGGGCAGGTCACAGATATTGTGACAATCGAGGACGATCTTGCCCTTGAGCTTCTCCATATTCTCTTTGATCTCATTGTGCTTGACCATAATCACGACGAAATCGACGGCATCCAGGAACGCATCCAGATTGTGATACTGATTCTTGACCGCATCGGTCTGAATGAAGGGATCGTAAACCTTCAGGCCGGTCGCAAGATGACGTTCCTGCGACTCCAGCAACTGCAGGGTCGGCGATTCGCGCATATCGTCCACGTTTTCCTTGTAGGTCAGACCATACAGACCAACGCGGGTGATATCGGTCATGCCGTTTTCCTTCATGATCTCATAGATGCGGTTGAGCACGAAATCCGGCATGCCGTCATTCGTCTTCATGGATTCGTCGATCACCTTTGCGAGCGAGGGATAGTCGCCGACCAGGAACCAGGGATCGACGGAAATGCAGTGGCCGCCGACGCCGGGGCCGGGCTGCAGGATATTGACGCGCGGATGCATATTGCAGATCCGGATGATCTCGTAAACGTCCATATTGTCATGCCGGCAGATCTTCGCCAGCTCATTTGCAAAGGCAATGTTGACCGCGCGGAACGTGTTCTCGACGACCTTCGTCATTTCGGCCGTCTTGATGTCGGTCACAACGATCTCGCCCTGACAGAAGGAAGCATAGAGCGCCTTGACCTTTTCGCCGGTCTCCCGGTCATCCGCGCCGATGGTGCGGTTGTTGTGCAGCAGCTCATAGACCATGTTGCCGGGAATGATGCGCTCGGGCGCATGGACAAGGTGCAGATCGTCTCTGCCGGCTTCGGAGATCACCGGGCGGACATATTTCTCAATCGTGCCGGGCGACACCGTGGATTCGATCACCACCGTCGCCCCCTGCGGGCAGACCTTCATCACGTCTTTGACAGCGGCG
>JAFWCS010000172.1 GCA_017534365.1 Clostridia bacterium
GTCGTCTATCAGCGCAACGACGGCGGCTACGGTCTGATCACGCCGGAAATCAAATAACAAAAACGCGACCAATTGAACACCATTCTGACGGGAACCGTTTTGCGATTCCCGTCGGTTTTTGATGGAGAGCTATGAAGATCAATTTTGTCATTCCCTGTCTGCTGGGCATTGAGGGGCTGATCGCGGCGGAGCTGCGGGAGCTCGGCGCAGAAGCGGTGACGGCCGAAAACGGCCGGGTCCTCTTCAGCGGCGACGCGCATATCCTTGCGCGGGCGAATCTTTGCAGCCACTTCGCCGAGCGGGTGCAGATCCTGGTCGGCAGCTTTGAGGCGCGTTCCTTCGAAGAGCTGTTTCAGGGCACGCGCGCCCTGCCGTGGGAAGCGTGGATCGGCCGCGACGACGCCTTCCCCGTCAAGGGCTATTCGATCAATTCGACCCTGTTCAGCACGCGGGACTGTCAGGCAATCATTAAAAAAGCCGTTGTCGAGCGCCTGCGCGCCGCCCATCATCTGGGTGAAGCGGGCTGGCTTGCGGAGACCGGGCCGGTGCATCAGATCCAGTTTTCGATCATGAAGGACCGCGCATCGCTGCTGATCGACACCTCCGGCCCCGGGCTGCACAAACGCGGCTACCGCCTGGACGCCAACGACGCGCCGATCAAGGAGACCCTGGCAGCCGCGCTCTGCGCGCTGTCTCATCTGCGGCCGTATCACAAGCTGTATGATCCGCTCTGCGGATCGGGAACGATCCTGATCGAAGGCGCGCGCATGGCCGCCGGGATCGCGCCGGGGCTTGAACGCAGCTTTTCCGCTGAGCGGTTTGACGTGATCGACCGCCGCGTCTGGCAGGAGGAGCGCGAGCGCGCCCGCAGCCTGCGCAGGGACTGCCCGGATTTTGAGGCCTTCGGGTCTGATCTGGATCCCAAGGCGATCGAGATTGCAAAGGTCAATGCCGCGCGGGCCGGCGTGGGGGAAATGATCCGGTTTGAAACCGCCGACGTGCGGCGCTTCTCGCCCGGCACGGCGCGCGGCACGCTGATCTGCAATCCGCCCTACGGCGAGCGGCTGAGCGATCTTTCCGCCTGCGAGGCGCTTTACCGGGAGCTGGGCCGGGTCTTCGTGCAGCGGCACGGCTGGTCCTACAGCATCATCAGCCCGGACGAGGAGTTCGAAACGCTGTTCGGGCGCAAGGCGGATAAACGGCGCAAGCTTTATAATGGCATGATCAAATGCCAATTATATATGTATTTCAGATAATAAACGGGAGGAAAGGCCATTCTCATGAAACACATTTTTGTGATCAATCCTGCCGCGGGGCAGGGAAAGGCGCTGGATTTTATCCGGCCGAAGATCGACTGGGTCTGCAAAAAGTATGATCTGGAGTATGAGATCTATATCACGGAGAAAAAGGGCGACGGCATCGAATATGCCCAGAATCGCTGCAAGAGCGGCGAGAAGCTGCGCTTCTATGCCTGCGGCGGCGACGGCACGATCTATGAAATCGCCAACGGCATTTTCGGCTATGACAACGCGGAATTTGCCGCGATCCCGCTCGGCTCGGGCAACGACTTCATCCGCCTGTTCGGCACGAAGGAGGATTTTCTGGTCCTCGAGGATCAGGTCAACGGCGTGCCCGTGCAGCTGGACGTGATCAAATGCGGCAACGAGATCGCGGTCAACCAGTGCTCCATGGGCATGGACGCCGAGGTCTGCGCCATGCAGGGCAAGATCAAAAAGCTGCCGCTGGTCACCGGGGAAGGCGCTTATTATATCGGCTGCCTGTATGCGCTGGCCAGCAAATTCAAAAACCGCTTCACGATCCAGATCGACGATCAGGAGCCGTTCACGCGCGACTGCCTGTTCTGCGTGGCGGGGAATTCCCGCTGGTACGGCGGCGGCTTCATGGCAGCGCCGCTGGCGCAGCCGGATGACGGGCTGCTTGATTTCATTATTGTTGAGAGCAAGCTCACGCGCGTCAAGCTGACCTCCCTGCTCAATAAGTATAAACGCGGCGAGCATCTTGACTGGGACATCACGGATTTCCGCCGGGGCAAGAAGCTCGTGATCCACAGCGACAAGCCTGCGGCTGTCAACGTGGACGGCGAAACGAAATATGTGACCGACACCTCATTTGAGCTGGTGGAGAAGGGCATCACCTTTGTCGTTCCTGCAAAATCCGCCTTCCTCAAGGAACGCGGTCTGATCGGCTGAGATGGCAAGGATCTGTGTGCACTGCGGCGCGGAGCTGGGGGAGCGGACGGTCTGCCCGGCCTGCGGCGCCGTTGCGCAGGACAGCGCGGAGAAGGGGAAAACCGCGAGCCTGGCGGATCAGGCGCTGAACCGCTTCA
>JAFWCS010000173.1 GCA_017534365.1 Clostridia bacterium
CCGCGAGCGCGGTGAAGGAGAGAATATCGATGCGCGCCGCCGCCATGGCAGACAGGCGCGCGAGCATTTGTTTCTGGCTGGTGAAGGAAAACTGCTCCGGCACGAGCAGGGTCAGCCGGTCCTCCCCGGCCGCGGCCGCCGCGGACAGGCGCTCGAGCACCGCCGTGGTTTTGCCGCCGCCCGCGCGGGAGAGTAGCAAGGTCAACATAGGGCTGCCTCCGTCCATAAAAAAATTAAAGGCAGAGATTGAGATCTCTGCCGCTTAATTTGACTTATGCTTCCTTAACGATCACCTGTTTGCCGTTGTAATAACCGCATTCGGGGCAAAGTCTGTGAGCTCTTTTCAATTCACCGCAGTTGGAGCATTTTTCGAGCTGGGGAGCGTTCATTCTCCAGACGTTGGAACGTCTCTTGTTCTTTCTCGCCTTGGAAACATGTCTCTTGGGTACAGCCATTTTGCGCACCTCCTTAACTTATTTTCAGTCAAAACCTTTCGGTTCATTTCCCTTCCGGATCCTCCGCATCCAGCAGCGCCGCGAGCGCGGCCAGCCGCGGATCGATCGCCCTTTTGCAGCCGCAGGGGCCGTCGTTGAGATCCTGCCCGCAGACGGGGCACAGGCCCTTGCAGTCCGGCCGGCAAAGAAACTTCGCAGGCAGGGAGAGGAACAGATCCTCCCGCACGAGCGGATCGAGATCGAAGCGCAGATCCTCGATCAGATAAAGCGCGTCGTTCGCTTCATCATTGAGGCTGGTGACCAGCGTGTGGTCGACCGGTATGCGGAACGCGGGCGTGATGGGCTTTGCGCAGCGGTCGCAGCACAGCGACAGCGCGCAGGCGGCGACGGCATGCAGCTCGACGATCCCGGTCTGATTCTCGACCCGGCCGGTGACCTCCACCGGCGAAGAGAACGCGCGCACGCCGTCCAGCGTTTCGTCGGAAAGATCGAGCGTGAAGCTGAAATCCTGCCCGAAGCCTTCGGTATTAAATATGGGTTCCAGATCCAAAATCATAGCATTCACCAAATCACGCACAAAACATTATATAAGCATTCCGGCGATTTGTCAACCTAAAATTTTGAGGAATTTCAGATTTTTTCGCAGAATTCAAAGATCTCCGCAGGCAGTTCTTCCGCATCCGCAGAAATCGTGAAGGTGAAATCCTGATCCGCCGTTTTGCTCAGCGCAGCCGTCTTCTTGAGGAACGCGGCAAGCTCCTCGTAGTTGCGCCCGCCGATGCGCAGCGTCGCGTCCACGAGCACGTCGGTGATGTCATGGTCGCCGGCGATGATGCCGCTCAGGAAGCCGTAGAAGGCTTCGTAGCCGCTGATGCCGTATTGATCGGTCTCCACCAGACGGCAGCGATAGTTGATATCGTAGGTCAGCAGGCGTTCTTTTTCGATGCAGACCACGTTGCCGTTGGACTGCTCGACCGCTTCGTTCACAAGGCTGATCAGGCGCTTGGTTTTGCCGGAACCCTTGTGGCCGAGAATCAGATAGATCATAATGGTACCTCCCTGTTTTGCGAAAAAACTGTTTCGCGTGCTTTAACCGAGTCTGGCCTCGAGCGCGGCCCTGGCGTCCTCATAGCCGGGCTTGCCCAGAAGCGCAAACATATTTTTCTTATAGCTTTCAACGCCGGGCTGATCGAAGGGATTCACGCCCAGCAGATAGCCGGAGATCGCGCAGGCCTTCTCGAAGAAATAGATCAGGAACCCGAGCTCATACTCCGCCTGCCGGTCCAGCGTGACCACCAGATTCGGCACGTCGCCGTCGGTATGGGCCAGAAGCGTGCCCTCAAACGCCTTGCGGTTCACCTCGTGGAGGCTCTTGCCGGCGAGGAAATTCAGCCCGTCGCCGTTCGCCTGGTCGTAGCCGACCGTCACGTTCGCCTTCGGTTCTTTGATCCAGAGCACGGTTTCAAAGAGCAGACGCCGACCCTCCTGGATATACTGCCCCATGGAATGCAGATCCGTTGAGAAGATCGCGGCGGTCGGGAAGAGGCCCTTGCCCTCCTTGCCCTCGCTCTCGCCGAAGAGCTGCTTGAACCATTCGCAGAACATCGTCATTGACGGCTCGTAAGCGGCGAGCATCTCGACGGACTTGCCGTCGCGATAGAGCAGGCTGCGGATCGCGGCATACTGATAGCATTCGTTCGTCGCCAGATCCGGCTCGGAATAGGCCAGCCGCGCATCGGCCGCGCCCTGCATGAGCGCGTCGATATCGACGCCGGCCACTGCCACGGGCAGCAGGCCCACGGCAGTGAGCACGGAATAGCGCCCGCCGACGTCATCCGGCACCACGAAGGTGCGGTAGCCCTCTTCATCCGCAAGCGCCTTGAGCGCGCCGCGGGTCTTATCAGTCGTGACGTAAATGCGCTTTCTGGCTTCTTCCTTGCCGTAGCGCGCTTCGATGATCTGCTTGAAGATCCGGAACGCGATGGCGGTCTCGGTCGTCGTGCCGGATTTGGAGATCACGTTGATCGAAAAATCGCGGCCGTCGATCAGGGAGATCAGCTCATCCACAGCGGAGGCGCTGATGGTGTTGCCGCCGAAATAGATCTCCGGCGTGTCCTTCCTGAGCAGATTGTAATTGTTGGATTTAAGGAATTCGATCACGGCGCGGGCGCCGAGATAGGAGCCGCCGATGCCGAGCACGAGCAGCACTTCGGAATCGCTTTGGATCTGCGCGGCGCTCTCTTTGATCAGCGCGAACTCCGTTTTATCGTAATCGACCGGCAGGTCGATCCAGCCGAGCTTGTCGCTGCCGCGGCCGGTGCCGAGGTGCAGCGCCTCATGCGCGGCGGAGACCTCCGGCTGCAGGGTGCGCAGCCGCTCCTCGCTGCCGTACTCGCCGGCATAGTTGAGATTCAGTTTGATCGCCATTGTGTTTTCCACTCCAATGCTTCACGGGCGGCGCGCACGCAGCCCGGCTTGTTCAACTTTATTTTATATATTCTAACCGATTTTCGTGCACATTGCAACCGAAAAAAGCAAAAATATCAAACAAAATCGAAAAATTGAAGCCGGATCCCTTCGGTGAATTTGCCAAAGCGGGCGGGCGGTTGCCCAGGCCGCAGGCCGACGAAAGGGCGGTGCTGCAGACTGCAAATACCTTTCATTCGGAAGCGTCGCCCGTGCCGCGCTCAGGCGGCGCCGGTAAGATAAGTATAATCAAACGCCATCGGCTCCGTAGAGATGCCGTTTTCTTTCAGGAACGCTTCCTGATAATCTCCCCACGCTTCTCCCGCGCTGAACATATCCTGCTTCGGCTGCGCGACCTCCTGCAATTCCGTGCCGACGAGTTTTTCCACTGTCATCCATTTATACTCATAGATCAGATAGCCGTCCGCGTTGATCCAGTAGGATCCGTGGCGCACGAAGCAGGCGACCTCCACCGGCTCGGTTCCGTCCAGCGTATAAAGCGCGCCGAACGTCTCCGTAGACGGGGCACCGTCAAAGAGGATCAGCTCCTGCACACCGTCGCCGTTGATATCCCGGATCGCGTAGGCGTAGTCGATCGGTTCGGTCTGCTGATATCCCCAGTCTGCAACACGGTCCGCGCGGAATTTCGGATAACCGTCGATCAGTTTTTGATAGAGCGCAAGCGGCTGCGCTGCGGCCGACGTCGCCGGAGCTGTTGTCGACGGCAGGGTCGTTTTTGACGCCGTCGTTGCCGCTTCGGCAGCGGTCGTCGGCGCGGCGGTGGTCGCAGGCGCGGCCGTCGTCGTTTCTTCTTCCGTCTTTGCGCCGCAGGCAGCCAGCCCGCAGAGCAGCGTCAGGGCGAGCAGCGCCGCAAGCAGCCGTTTCGTCCGGTTTTGCATTTCGATCTCTCCTCTTCTTTTTTTCCTATATTTTAACAGATCCTTTCTCGGATTGCAACCGCTAAAATGCTGCGCTGCGCAGCTGCGCGAGCCGGCGGGCAACGCGGCGCAGCACAAAGCCGAAGCTCAGCGCCTCCACGGCGGCGGGCGCGGTCAGCTTGTAAACGCCGAGCACGGTATCGCCCGCCGTCACCGTCACCGTGCCGAGCACCTGCCCGGCCTCAACCGGCGCATGCACGTCCACGGCCAGATCCACGGTCTGGGTCAGCTTGCCGCTCCGGCTTTTTTCGACCAGCAGGGGCGACGGCGCGGGCAGCTGCGGCGTGATGCGGTCCGTAACGCCGCCGATGACGCCGACGTCCGGGATCAGACTGCGGTCGATCTGCGGCGCGACGGTCGTGTAGTTCGCAAAGCCCCAGTTCAGCAGCGCCTTGGCCGCGTCGAAGCGCGCGTTGCTGTTCGGGCTGCCCAGCACCACGGCGATCA
>JAFWCS010000174.1 GCA_017534365.1 Clostridia bacterium
CAAACAGATCGGCGGGGCTGCCGTCCGGCGCCTTCAGCTTCACCTTTCCGAGCAGGAAGCGAAAGCGTCTGAGGAAGCGCAGGAAGGTGTCGCCCTCCGGCGTACCCTCGACCCAGGGCTGGTTGCCTTCAAACGCGTGGCGCACCAGATCCTTGCAGAAATCCTTCAGCTTCACCTTTTTGATCGCCGGGTCGCACTTGATCCAGACCAGCCGGCAGAAGCCGCCGAGGGTCAGCCGGTTGATGCGCTTGCCGAAAAAGCGCACGATCGGATAAAGCTTTTTGTTCTCGCCCAGGCCGAGCTTGCGCGTCACGCGCCCGGGATCATTCTCCATATCCTCGAGCATGTGGACGATCATCTGATCAAAGAGATCCTGCAGATACTGCTTGCAGCTGCGTCCGCCCGTGTCCCATTCAAAATCCGGGATCTCCACCGTTTCGATCTTCACGGTGTCGGCGTCCTCGATCGTCACGCGCCGCATCACAGCCGGGTCGGCGATGATCGCGCCGGTGCACACGTCATAGAATTTGTTGCCCGCCGGCGTCACGTATTCGTTGATCGACTGGTTGTGCATGTGGCCGGTGAAGACCAGATGCACGCCGGCGTCCGCGAGCAGGGGCACAACCTCGGCTGCGTCCTTCTGCGTCGCCGAGCCGATCACCGAGAGGATCGGCTGCCCCGGGAGGAGCGGATAATGGGTCATGGCAAACATCATCTGACTGTCCGCCTTCGCCTGCGCGGCCTGTTCCAGGATCCAGGCGCGCTGCGCTTCATCAAAGCAGCGGCGATCGTTCGCGTCGTTGTTCAGCGCGAGCAGACGCACCCCCGGCGCGAGCTGCGCCACATAGGAAAGATGCTCCCGGTCCACGGCGATCGCGTCCTTGAAGCCATATTCATAATAGAGGTCGAACAGCTCCTCGCGCAGCGTCTTTTCCGGCGCGAGGCGGCCGGTTTCATCGAAGGCAAAGCAGGTGCCGTCCGGCTTCTTGAAATCATGGTCGGCCGTCACGACGAAGACGCGCTTGCCCGCCGCCTTCAGCTGCCCGAGCAGCGCCAGAAAGCCCCGGTGGCTTTCCTTTTCGCCATTGAAGGACAGGTCGCCGGCGATCAGCACGGTGTCGGCGTCCTGCAGCGCCGCCAGCTGCGCAAAGACCGCCTTGTTGATCGCCTCGGTCTCCGCAAAGCATTTCTGCTCGTAGCGCATGAAGGCGTCGTACTCCGCGCCGCGCGCGCCGAGCGACTGCGCAAAATAATGGGTATCGGTAATCAGATAAAACTTCGCCAGACTCACCGGAACTCCTCCTCCGTTCTTTTTGTATCCATTATTATATCAGAATTCCGCGCGTTGTCAATTTCTTTTCCGCCGGCGCGCCCCGCGCAGGCAGCCGGCCGCGCATCCTTCATTATTATTCTCTATTTTGCGTTATCGGAATCATAAACGCCGATTTTGCAGCTTTCCCTGCGGAATCTTGCAAAATGACCACAAAGCTATGTATTTATATAATAGATTTGTGAAACTTTTTTGAAAAAATTTGCAGCGAACGCTTTACAATCTGCCGTTTTTGCGGTAGAATTAAGGATATTACACGGCGCGTGCTTCGCTGTTTCCAAACGAAGTTTGCCCGTAGCAGAAGGGGTCACATTATGGAAAAACTCGTCTACGTTATTCCCGCAATCAGTGTGATCGGCCTGCTGGCTGCCCTGTTTTTGGCCCTCAAGGTCAAGAAGCAGCCCGCCGGAACCGACCGGATGCAGGAGATCGCCGCCTCGATCCACGAGGGTGCGACCGCTTTTCTTTATTCTGAATATAAGATCATCGGTATTTTTGTGGTCGTGATCTTCCTGGCCATCGGCTTCGCGCTGAAAAACTGGATGGAGGCCGTCTGCTTCGTGATCGGCGCGCTCTTCTCCGTGGCTGCCGGCTACTGCGGCATGCAGGTGGCGACCCGCGCAAACGTGCGCACGGCGAACGCCGCGAAGGAAAAGGGCATGGCCAAGGCGCTCTCCGTCGCCTTCTCCGGCGGTGCGGTCATGGGCCTTTGCGTGGCCGGCTTCGGTCTGCTGGGCATCTCGACGATCTACGCGATCACGAAGAACGCGGACGTGCTCTTCGGCTTCAGCCTGGGCGCCTCCTCCATCGCGCTGTTTGCGCGTGTGGGCGGCGGCATTTACACCAAGGCGGC
>JAFWCS010000175.1 GCA_017534365.1 Clostridia bacterium
AGCGCCGGCAACTACGGGATCGACGATTACAACGCGACGCTGAAACTGAACTGAATAAAAAGAACAGGCAGTCTGCCGACACAACGGTCGCAGGCTGCCTGCTGAATTTTTATTACACGGTCGCGGGCTGCTTTTCTTCGTTTTTATAGACCATCTGCATCTCGCGCGCCTGGGCGGCTTCGCGGTTGACCTCCTCCGGCGGGCGGAAGGAGGGCACCATGGCGGCGACGGCGGCGCGCAGCGCGGGATAATCCACCTTGTCGTCGTCCGTCTGGATCAGCGACCAGAGCTTTTCAAGATCGGCGTCCACCTGCGCGCGCGGCAGCATGGGATCCTTCTCGATGAAGATCAGCTTGTTGTCGGTTTTGGTCAGCGTTTCGCTCTGGATCAGCAGCTCCTCATAGAGCTTTTCGCCCGGACGCAGGCCGATTTCCTTGATTTCAATATCCTTGCCCGGCCGCAGACCGGAGAGCTTGATCATGTTGACGGCCAGATCATAGATCTTGACCGGATTGCCCATATCCAGCACGAACAGCTCGCCGCGCTTGGCCATCGCGCCGGCGGACATCACCAGCTGGCTGGCCTCGGCGATCGTCATGAAATAGCGGATGATGCGCTTGTCGGTGATCGTGACCGGGCCGCCCTGGGCGATCTGCCGCCGGAAGAGGGGAATGACCGAGCCGTTGGAGCCGAGCACGTTGCCGAAGCGCACGGCGGTGAAGACGGTGTTGCCGTCGTTGCGGCTGAGCACGATCATTTCGCAGATGCGCTTGGACGCGCCCATGATATTGGTCGGATTGACGGCCTTGTCGGTGGAGATCAGGATGAAGCGCTCCGCGCCGAATTCCTTCGCGAGATCCGCGGTGTTCCGCGTGCCGAAGACGTTGTTTTTGATCGCCTCGCCCGGGCAGTGCTCCATCAGCGGCACATGCTTGTGCGCCGCGGCGTGGAAGACGATCTGCGGATGATAGCGCTCAAACACCGTGCGCAGGCGGTCGCGGTCGCGCACGGAGGCAATCTCCACGGCGAGATTCAGCCGATCGCCGTATTTCTGCACCAGCTCCTGCTGGATATCATAAGCGTTGTTTTCATAAATATCGAGAATGATCAGCTGCCGGGGCGCGTGCGACGCAACCTGACGGCAAAGCTCGCTGCCGATGGAACCGCCGCCGCCTGTGACCAGCACGACTTTATCCCGGTAATAGTCGAAGACGTTCTGATCCAGCTCGATGGACTGGCGGAACAGCAGGTCCTCGATCCGCACCTCGCGGATGGATTTCATCGGCTCGCCCTGCAGCTCGTCGAATTCCTTGAAGAGCTTGTCAAAGATCTTGATGCGGCAGCCGGTCGGGCTGTAGTAATCATACAGGCGGGAGGCCGTTTCGTTGTCGAGATTCGCAATGGCGAAGAAGATCTCGTCGATCTCCCGGTCCCGGATCATATCCAGCACCGCCGGCGATTCATAATAGACCCGCAGGCCGCGCAGCGTGCTGTTGACCTTGGCCCTGTCGTTGTCGATGAAGAAGATCGGATCATAGGGGGAATTCGGCGTGTTCTGAATGCTTGTGACCAGGAAGGCGCCGACCTCGCCCGCGCCGAGCACCG
>JAFWCS010000176.1 GCA_017534365.1 Clostridia bacterium
CCGAAACGGCCGGGAACGCCGTGGCCGCGTCCGTGGTCTGCGCCGCGCCGCCTTTCGGCTTCTACGCGGATTTTACGCCGTATGAGATCAAGAAGTTCCGGATCGGTCCGGACGGCTTTGCGGCCGAGACGGATTTCCCGGTGCCGCAGCCGCGTCCGGCGGCGGAGGACGACTGATGGCCGCCCCGCTGGCGGATCGTCTGCGCCCAACGACGATCGACGATATGGTCGGGCAGCGGCATCTGCTCGGCCCGGGCAAGCCCCTGCGCCGGATTCTGGAGGCGGGCGAAGTGCCGAATATGGTCTTTTACGGCCCGCCGGGCGTGGGCAAGACGACGCTCGCGCGCATCATCGCCCGCACCACCAACCGCCATCTGGTCAAGCTCAACGGCACCACGGCCGGCACGGCGGATATCAAGGACGCCGTCGCCCAGCTGGACACCTTCGCGGGAATGAACGGCATCCTGCTCTATCTGGATGAGATCCAGTATTTCAACAAAAAGCAGCAGCAGACGCTGCTCGAATACATCGAAACCGGCGCGATCACGCTGATCGCCTCCACCACGGAGAACCCGTATTTCTACGTCTACAGCGCGATCCTCAGCCGCTCCACGGTCTTTGAATTCAAGCGCGTGGAGCCGGAGGAGATCGAGAAGGCCGTGCTGCGCGGCTTTGACTTCATGGCGCAGGAGCGCGGCGAGGTCTATGATCTCGAGGACGGCGTCGCCCGCGCGATCGCCGTGGGCAGCGCCGGAGACGTGCGCAAGGCGCTCAACAGCGTGGAGCTCTGCGCCGTTTCCGCCGAGGACGCGGGGGAGGGCAAACGCCGCGTCACGCGTGAGCTTGCGGCGGCGCTGACCCAGCGCAGCGCCATGCGTTATGACAAGGACGACGACGAGCATTACGACATTGTCTCCGCCTATCAGAAATCCATGCGCGGCTCCGATCCGGACGCGGCGGTGCATTACCTCGCCCGGCTGCCGGAGGCGGGGGATCTGCCCTCGGCCTGCCGGCGGCTGATGGTCTGCGCCTGCGAGGACGTGGGGCTGGCTTATCCGCAGATCATCCCGATCGTCAAGGCGGCGGTGGACGCCGCGCTGATGCTCGGCCTGCCGGAGGCGCGCATCCCGCTTGCGGACGCCGTGATCCTCGTGGCGACCAGCCCGAAATCCAACAGCGCCTACAACGCGATCAACGCCGCGATGGCCGACGTGCAGAAGGGCGCCGCCGGCGCGATCCCGCGGCAGCTGCAGAATATGCATTACGACGGGGAGGACAACCCCAACAAAGGGCAGTTCTATCAGTATGCCCACGATTTCCCCCATCACTGGGTGCGCCAGCAGTATCTGCCGGATGCGCTGCGCGAAGCGCGCTATTACCGCTTCGGCGACAATAAAAACGAACAGGCCGCCCGCAATTACTGGGCGCAGATCAAGGACGACGAAACGCTCTGACGAAAGGATGATTGGATGGAAACGAACACTGCTGTGACCGCGACGGAGGAGCGCGTGCCGCTCTCCTCGAAGCTCTGGCTCTGCTCGGCCGACTGCCTGTGCACCACGCTCAACAGTCTGCTCACCAGCGGCGGCATGACTTATTTCTTCACCAAGTTCCTCGGCATGCAGGAGGGGCTTGCGAGCACGGTCTGGATCATTTTTGCAATCTGGAACGCGGTGAATGATCCGCTGTTCGGCTACATTTCCGACCGCACGAAATCGAAGCTCGGCCGCCGGATCCCCTATATCCGCTACGGCGCGTTCTTCTATGCGCTGTTTTTCGTGCTCACCTGGGTGCGCTGGCCGCTCGGCGCCTCGCAGACCGCGCTGTTCATCCAGATGCTCGCCACGCTCTTCCTTTTCGATACGCTCTACACGGCGATCGCCACCTCGCTCTACGTCATGCCCTACACAATGGCGGTCTCAAACAAGGCGCGGGGCAACATCTTCCTGCTGAAGATCTTCTTCACGCTGGTCGCCCTGGGCGTGCCGCTCGTGCTCTTCCCGCTGATCAAGCCGGAACCGGGCGACGATCCGACCCGCTTCCAGCTGATCATGGCCGCGATCGGTCTGGGCTCCTTCCTCGTGATCTTCATTTCGACGTTTTTCTATAAAGAAGTCGTGCAGAACGAGAGCGAGGAGCAGCCCGGCATTTTCAGATCCATTCTCGCCTGCTTCAAAAACCGCGCGTTCGTCATCTTCGAAGTGCTGTCCTTCACGGTGATCTTCATCCAGACGATCCTGATGCAGGGCGTGATCTATTATTTCGATGAATTTGACCTTCCCATGCAGTTTGCCTACGGCGCGCTCGGCCTCGGCGCGGTCTTCGGCGTTGTGCTGTGGGCGACCAAGGTCAAAACCTGGGGCGTGAAGACCTGCACGCTGCTCATGTGCATCATCTTTGCCGTCGGCGCGTCGGTCATGGCCGTGTTCGGCAAATATCACGCGGTCGCCCTCGCCGGCTTCTTCACGGCGGGCATGGGCTTCGCGGGCGGCATGTTCCTGATCCCGCTGATGAACGGCGACGTGATCGACTATGACGAGAGCGTGACCGGCATCCGGCGCGAGGGCATGTATGCCGGCGTCAACAGCCTGATCACGAAGCCGGCGATCAGCTTTGCGAACGCGGCGTTCCTGATGATCGCGAAGGCCTTCGGCTACGATACGACGCTGGCCGCCGGGCTGCAGAGCGACTGGGCGAAGCAGGGCGTGCTCGTGGCGTGGATGGCCGTGCCCGCGGCGCTGCTCGTGATCTGCGCGATCTGCATGAAATTCTATCCCCTCGCCGGCGAACGCTGGGCGCAGACCAAG
>JAFWCS010000177.1 GCA_017534365.1 Clostridia bacterium
GAGGTCAAAGAGAGGCATGTGGCACTCGGGCAGATCGAGCACTTCGCACGGCCAGTAATTCATCTCTGTGTTGATGTTTATCGTGAACTTGGAACCCCATGCAGGATCAAGATCCTTGTTCCAGATGCCCTGCAGATTCAACGGCTGCGAGCCTTCGCGGCTCCCGGAGATCATCAGGTATTTGCCGAAACTGAACATGCGGACGACGTCTTGTTCACCTTCAGGAAGCGTAAGCGAAGTCCTGCCGTAAAGCTTTTTATAGTCAGCAAGGTGATCTTTCCAAACCGCTTCAGCGCCCTTAATGGCAGCTTTATTCAACACGTGCTCTATGTATCCGCAGATGTCTTTTTCGTAGAATTCAGTCGTCGCAGCGACCAGGATCAAAGCCTCATCAGCACCGTTTACGACAATGCTGCTGCCCATGGCTTCCACTGTTCCGCCGCGCGTTATCACCTTGATGCCGCACACAAATCCGTTCGCTCCGGTGCCGCCCGGGCGACCAGTAAGGACCGCCGTGTCAGATGCCGTGCACCTGATCGAATCGACGCAGTTGTTGTAGCCGGGATTCCTGTAGACCTGCTGCTTATACGGGCGCAGATCCCATGTTATATTGCCGCGCGCAAGCTGTGTGCGGAATGATACCGAACCGCCCCTGTCGCACCCGATCTTAAGTGCGATCACCTTGTCGGGAAAACTCGCGATCACGCTCCTTGTAAAGCGCGCGCCGTCCTTGATATAAGAGACACGGACCTCCGAATTTTCCAGATCAAGTTCACGGCTGTAATCTGTTGCGTCGTCATCTTCATGATCGAAAAGCACATAAAGATTGCACAAAGGCTCATAGTGGCTCATTGTGTCAGGTGTGCCCGAAAGCGCCAACGCGCAAAGGTCCTCCGCCTCACGTATCCTGCCTTCGTCTATAAGTTTTCTGATCTTCGGGAGCGCGTCTTTCGCAGACGGATTGATCCTGTCCTTCGGCCCGCCATACCAGACGCTGTCTTCATTGAGCTGCAGCAATTCGGTCGCGACCCCGCCGAAAACCATCGCACCCATCCTGCCGTTTCCGACAGGCAGAGCCTCGTTCCAGCAGGAAGCGGGCCCCTCAAAAGCAATGATGCCGCTGCGCTCTTTGCCGCACATCTTATCTCTTCAGCGGTATCTGCGCATAAACGATGTAATGCGAATCCTCAGGATACAGCGAAAGGTTGAACGAGAGCGGGCTGCCGCCGTCACGGCGTATGTCCTTGCTCCATCTGTAGCCGTTATCAGTCATGGCTTCGTACTCATCGTAAACGCTGAAGCCGGCCATGTCCGAACGGAACTGGTCTACCGCCTTGTAAACAGTCTTCGCGAAATCAGCATCGTCAAACTTCATTGAAATAATCGCCATGCTCTGTTCATTCAAAACGATCGCCTCGCTGGCATTAACCTGGATCTCAAGGAGTGTAATGTCCGTAATGCAATTGAGTTCTTCATCCTTCGTCGGGAAATAATAAGCGTAGTCGGTCTTGCTCTCGCTGATCACCAGAGTTTCCGGCTGCACGTCAAACTTGTTCGGATATTCCAGGAACTTGTCGCCGTCCTTGACGTCCGTGACATTTGTCAGGATCGCCTTAATGTCATCGGCGCTCTTATCCTTGAGCGAATAGACCACACCCGCCGGCGCCGCCCTCTGCGTGCCCTCCGTGATCTCAGAAGTTGTCGCTGTCGACTGCTTAACCGGCTTGTTGCACGCTGCGATGCCCATTGCCATGGCACCCGCAAGAACCAGACTGATAATTCTCTTCATATGTCCTCCCGCAAAATGCATATAAGTTTCAACCGCACTAATTATATCAAATCAGTTATTTATTTTACGCGCCCGAAAATCCTCTTCCTGATTTTTACGTTCCCGAAAATTCCTTCCGCCGCCAAGCACGTCATCTATGCTCTTCATCGCGCCAAATCCGGCCAAATAATACCTCCTCAAAAGCCTATTTTCTTGTCAGTTTTTTGCGACAAATCAAACAACTGAGCCGACAATTACCATACAATTCTCCAAAGCTCTACAGGATTTGTCGAACTTATCTCCAAGCGTGAACATAAAACCGACACAATGTTACAAATAAACCTGCAATTTGTATGATTTTTCCGACAAAGAAATATAGTTTTTCAAGAAGGGTGTTCTTCCGCGAGAAATCACCTGTTTTGAAAACACCAACCGCAACCGTCCATGCTTGTTTTACAGATCAGTCTTATGCCGTCAAGGATGCCTTACGGCACATTCTGACGAATGCTTCGTCCTTGACTGCAGCGCCTGATCTGTGTTGGGTGCTCAAGGCCGGTTGCGGTCATTGGCGGTTATGTAATGAAAGACATCAACTGATATGCTAATTCCGTATATTTCCGGAAACATATGAAATACGACACCTACAAAATTGACTTTAATAGCCGACAATAAAACCGACAAAACCAACATCAAACCTGCAAATTGTCGTCTATTTTATTTGATAACCGACAAGACATCCGACAAAACCCCGCAAACAACCGACACGGAACTATACATTTTGAGAACTGTATTTTCCGGGCATTTTTAAATGCAGGGCGGGGCTTGCCCCGTCTTAAACACAAATAAAGCCCTGCTAAGGCCCTTGCAGACAATGGGGCCTTCAAGGCCAGGCGAAGCCGTCCGTTGACGGCAGGGGCTGCAGGTGCTAATTATCAGATATATTTATCAGATATATGTGATTTAATCGGCTAAAGATGATATTATATGCTTGGGATTATCTTTGGAGGGGGATAGTTGCGTTGGTATATAACAATAAATTTGATCTCAATCAGGAGATGACACAGGGCGCAAGCATTGAGCTCGCTGAAGAACTTGAGCTCAAGTATGAGGAGCTCAATA
>JAFWCS010000178.1 GCA_017534365.1 Clostridia bacterium
GTTCACCGCCGCTGAGGGCGGCGATCCAATCGATGGCGAGACGCTGGTGACCGGTGACATAGAACTCTATGCCCAGTGGACGCCGAACGCGACCGAGCAGTGCACCCTGACCTTCAATGCGCAGGGCGGCTCCGGCGCGCCGGCGGCGATCACCGTCGACAAGGGCGCAACGGCGACCATTCCTGCGCAGAAGCCGACCAAGAGCGGCTACACCTTCATTCAGTGGAACACCAAGGCCGACGGCACCGGCACCGTTTATAATTACGGCACGCCCGGCCCCGTCATGAACGGCAACCTCACCCTCTACGCGATCTGGAGATCCAACAGCGCCAACCCCACCGCGAACGCAGTGCTGAACGTGAAGGCTTCCGCTTCCGTCGAATACAGAGCGGACGTCACGATCAAGGCGACCGCGACGGGCGTGCCCGCCGGCTACGTGCTCGCCGTCTATGACGGCAACACGCAGGTCGCCAAGGGCGATAACGCCTCCGTGAGCTACCACGTCGGCAACATGAAGGCGGGCAAGACCTACGACGTCAAGGTCGTCGACGCCAACGGAAACGTCCAGCAGGACGGCAGCGGCAATGATTTGAGCAAGTCCTGCGCGATCAGCGTCAACGACGGCTTCTTCGCCAAAATCATCGCCTTCTTCAAGGGCCTGTTCGGCGCCCTGCCCAAGATCACGATCGAGCCATAAAGTTTTTTGTCTGTTCTCGCGCGGAGCCGTTCAGCCTGCTCCGCGCGAGCAGAATAACGGAAAGGGGATGAATCATGAAAAAACTGTTTGCCCTGCTTCTCGCGCTCACGCTCATTTTCACCGTTTTTTCGCTTGCCGGCTGCGGGAAAAAGAAGGAGAAGCCCGTTGATCCCACGACCACGCAGGAAGCTGTCACAGAAGCGCCGAAGGCAGGCGCCGTGAAGCATGACGGCTGGACGGATCACGATCTGTCCGACAAGGCGCATATCCAGTATGACCCCGCCTCCGTGCAGCCCGCCGATTTCGGCAATATCGAAGCGACGGACGGCAGCTGGGCGATGGATACCTTTAATTTTGCCAAGACTGCCGAAAAAGGCGAGAGCTACCATTCCTATATCGGCACCAACAGCTCCTGCGGCCATGATGCGGTGGAAGGCAAAAAGACGATCGGCGCCTATGATTACGAAACCGTCACCTATGAAGTCGGCGAAGGGGAGGAAGCCACGCAGGAATTCGTCTATGTCGCCGCGTTCGACGCGCCCGCCAAGGTCGGCGACGTTGAGATCTATGCCGCGTATTTCCGGTTCGTGGCAAAGGATGCTTCTGCGGCGTCCGCGATCGAATCCGTGCTTGAAACGCTGACCTTCGCATAAGTTCAAACATTTTCAGTTCTGCCGAAGAACGGAGCGCCCTGCCGTGCCGGTTCGTTTTGCGTTCGCGTGCTGCGCGGATTGCCCGATGCCGCCGGCTGCGGCGCTCCATCATTCTTTCTACCATCAGGAGGTGTTTCGATGGCATTCTGTCAATCCTGCGGTTCTCCGCTGCAGCCGGGTGAAAAATTCTGCCAAAACTGCGGCGCAAAAGTCGAGGCCGCGCCCGCCGCGCCGATCGCGGCAGCCCCCGCGGCATCAGCCGTTCCCCCGCGCCCCGCGCCGCCCGATCCCTATGCCGGCCGCCCTGCCGCGCCGCAGGAAGCGCCCGCTCCCCCGCAGACGCCCGCACCGCCGGCAAGCGCGGAGGAAGAAGATATCAAAAAGAATAAAGGGATGGCCGTGCTCGCATATCTGGGCTTCCTTGTGCTGATCCCGCTCTTTGCGTGCAAGGCGTCTCCGTTTGCCCGTTTCCACACCGGGCAGGGCCTGCTTCTGATGTTTGCGGCGCTGATCATCGGCGTTGCGCAGCGGATCCTCGCCACCCTGCTGTTCGGTTCGCATCTGTGGCCGATCCTCAATTTCGTTTTCTCCATTCTGATGATCCTCTGAGGGATCTTTGCACTGATCGGCATCGTGCACGCCGCGCGGGGACAGTATAAAGGCGTGCCGATCTTCGGCAAGATCCGGCTGCTGTGAGCTTCGGAGGTGCTGTGATGAAAAAGATAGCTGCATTTCTGCTGACGCTGCTGCTTTGCGTGAGCATCCCGCTTGCACTGCATGCGGCGGCGGAGGAACCCTATTTTGAACCGGTCAAGGCGACCGTCAGCAACAAAAACGGCGCAACGGTCTATGATTATATAGATTATGAGCGCCCCGATCCGGTCGCCGTGCCGCAGGGCAGAACGCTGCCCAAGGGCACGACCGTCACCCTCGTGGGCGAGGAACCGCTGGGCAGCGTCACCTATTACCGCTATGCGGATGGCGACGATTTTTATCTGCTGAGTGAGAAGGATCTTCTGTTCCAGCTTCGATCCGTCGCCCCGCAGGAGGAAAACCGCTATGACCCGCCGCAGCATTTCGTGGTGCTCAATGCGCAGGGACTGGAGCTGCTCGACGGTCCGGGCACGCTGTATCCTTCCCTGGGCAAGGTGCCCAAGGGCGCGGTCGTGACGGCGACCCACGCCGACGCGCTGGATAAGGATCCGTATGACGACGAAACGCTGTTCTCTGTCTGGTCCTATGTGACCTACAACGGGCAAAGCGGCTGGCTGAGCACGAATGAATACAGCGCCGACTGCGGCCGCTCCGTCAAATACCGCGACGTGGCGCAGCCGCCGCTGGGCAGGCTCACCACCCTTGAAAGCGTGCCGATCTTCGCCGCGCCGAACCTCCTCTATGAGGAGGATGCGAAGCCTGTTGCAGTCGTGCCCGCCGACACGGAACTGACCTTTGAGATCTACTGCATGAACGAGGCGCTTGTGACCTATCAGGGCAAGCAGGGCTGGATCAGCATGGGCAAGAGCGACCGGCAATCCGTGATGGCGGCCTTTGACGGCGCGCTGATGACGACGACGGAGAACCCGCTTTACACAGCGCCGGATGCCGACGAGAAAAATCTGACCGGCAAAAAGACCGACGCCTTCGCGCTGCTGCCATTTGATTACACGTTCACAAAGGACGTGCAAGGCAGCTACGACATGCCGTGGGAAAACTGGTATCGCGTCACGGTTGACGGCCGGCAGCTCTGGATCCATCGCCCGCCCGACACCGCGTTTGACGACTACATCCTCGAATTCTACGAGGGCGACGCTTTCCGCCTGCCGCAGGGGAACCGCCTCCCGCTGACCATGAAGCCCTATGGCGGAGAGCGCATCCTGACCATGGACGGCGGCGCCGAATTCTACTGGCTGCTGCGCTATGACAACTGGGACTTTGTGAAATTCGGCGACGAATACGGCTGGACGCAGTTTGATGAGAATGCGGGCTATCTGCCCGGCAGGACGCTCTATTCGCTGTTCTATGCGGCGCCGCCCGAGGAACCGGCCGCGCCGGAGGAGACAACAGCGGATGCTTCTGCGCCCGTCACAGGGGCGTCCGAAACGAAAGCCGCAGCGGACAAAACGGCAACGACCGTGCCGTATGACCCGACGCCGGCGGATCGGCCTGATCTGTTTTCAACCTCAAACCTGGTATTCTTTGCCTGTGCGGCAGGATTGATCGTGCTTGCGATCATCGGCATCCGCGCCGCAAAGAAGCACGACGGATCACACCCCGACAGCTGACCGCGCGCTTTCATTTCTTCGGTACAGCGTTCGATCGTTCAATGACTTCAAGAGCCGGGAGCACACGCCCCCGGCTCTTCTGACACTGACAGCAGCACAAAACATCTTCCGAGCACCGTTCGCACAGCCGGTGAACTGAAAATCTTGCAGACGATGTATTTGGGATAATGCAAATAATCAGGATAACCGGAACAATTAAAAACCCTTCTTAAATGGCGAGTGTCCATAAACCAGTAGATCGTGAGCAGCTTTTCAACATTTGACGGCGCATTTGAACTATCCAGATCGCCGCCGGCTGATCAATTGCTTCGTGAACAAGATCGTCCTTTATGACGACAAAATCATCCTCACTTACAACTTCAAAAACCAGAGAACCACAATTTCGTTCAAAGAAATCGACGCCGCAGTCGCCGGTTCGGAAACTTTATCGCCGACAGCGCCAGAAGATCATAACTCGAACATCCTTCCGATTGGCAGGACGTTCGGGTTCTGTTTTTTGGCAGAAAAAGTGAACAAAACAGAGCGCGGATATACTTTTTTCTTACTTTTTCGCTCCGGGGTCTTGACAGTTCTTTGCAGCGGTGATAAATTGTTCTTGTCGAATTATGGGAAAAGGAGGGAGCGCGATGCGGCGGGTTGCGGCGGCGATGATCGCGCTTTTTCTGGCGCTGTTTCTGACGGTTTCCGCTTCTGCTTTTCCGCGGCTCGACGGCGTTGACAACGGCACGGAGTGGCGCGGCGCGACCCAACTCAAGCTGGTGGACGGCCAGAGCAACAGCGGCGTCGATTTCGGCCTCGTGAAATATCTGATTGACCCGGAGACGCAGCGCGTCTATCTCTGCTTCATGTATATCGATCCGGCGATTACGCAGGATTCCGCAGTTGCCGGCGTGATTCTGACCGTTGCGGATGCGTCGCCGATCATCTTCACCGTCACGCAGCCGGCGGAAACGCCGGACGCCTACCTTTACAGCGTAGAGGGCGCGCTCTCGATCGACGAACAGCACGGCGTGGTCTGCGAGCTGTGCATCGGTGTCAAGGAGGGCCTGCCTGCGGAGCTGCCGCTGGCGGTGCGCTTTTTCGACGCTGCGGGCATTCCCTCCAACCGCTATTCCTTCACGGTTGCAACCGGCCTGGGGCAGAAGACAGCGCCTGCGCCGGCTGCGTTTGACGCGCCGACGGAGGATAAAACCACCAAAAGCAAGCCGGTCGTGACGACGACGGAAGATTTTTTCAAGCACGACAGCGGCCCGGTTTATACCTACAATTACAACTATACCGCCGCCAGGCGAACGACCGCAGCGCCGACGACCGCTTCGACCGCGGCGCAAACGACAGCGCCGAAAGCGACGAAAAAACAGACGGTAAAGGCAGAACGCGCGTCTTCCGCTCCTGTCGCCGCCGAAAAATCGACGCAGACCGAAGCGCCTGCGCGGGAGGTCGTCATCATTTCGGAGGTCTACGTCACGGCGGAATCCACCACAGGCATTCCGCCGGAGAGCGTGCGGCTTTACGCAAAGGGCCACACCCTGCAGACTGCTTTGACTGTGGCGGTTGCCGTGATGCTGACCGCGCTTGCGGCCTTCGCCGCCACCGCCGGCAGACGCCGGAGCCGCAGTGCGCCGCGCGACGGCGCCGATCAGACGGAGCAGCGGCCGGATTGAGAAGAAGAAGCGTTCCGGGTTCGGCAGAGCTTTAGGACCCGGTGCGGGATCTGCCCGACATTACAGCCGATCAATGCGTCAAAGCCACATGGACATACAATTCGTATGCCGCATGCGGCTTTTCTTTGTCGGATGCCTCATTCGGAAATGAGAAACGACTCCGACGGCGGCGCGCGGCTGTTCACCGGATTGCGGGTACGTTGCAGGGCCGGCTGATGGGGCAAAAAATACGAAAACCATACGAAAGCTTCGTGCGGATTGCCGCAGTTCCGGGAATTGATTTTTTGCGCGCTTGCTGATATAATGAAAGCAGACTGAATGCGAAGGAGTCGGAGCTGCATGGCAGAAGAGAAAAAAAGGATCTACGTGGCGGATGACGATGACAATATCCGTCAGATCGTCAAGACGTTTTTGATCAGCGACGGGTATGAGGTCGAGGATTTCCCCACCGGCGATCTGCTGCTTGCGCGGTTTCGGGAGCAGCCCTGCGATCTCGCGATCCTGGACGTGATGATGCCGGGATCCGACGGCTTTGCGGTCTGCGCTGCGCTGCGGGAAAAGAGCACGGTCCCCATCATCATGCTGACTGCGCGCGATTCTGAAAACGATTATGCGATGGGGCTGGGTCTGGGCAGCGACGACTATATCACGAAGCCCTTCTCCGCCATGGCGCTGATGTTGCGCGTGCGGGCGATCTTTCGCCGCGTGGAATTTGAGAGCCGGAAATACGCGCCGCAGGTTTCACAGAGCGTTGCGGTCGGCCGGCTGGCGCTGGACGAAGAAAAACGGCGCATCACAAACGGCGGACAGCCGCTTGCTCTGACGCCGACGGAATATGAAGTTTTAAAATATCTGATGCTGCATGCGGATCAGGCGGTCTCGCGCGAAGAGCTGCTCAACACCGTGTGGGGCTTTGAGGCCGCCGTTGAGACCCGCGCGACGGACGACACCGTGCGCCGCCTGCGGCAGAAGCTGGACGGCAGCGGCGTCAACATCGCGGCGGTCTGGGGTTACGGCTTTCGCCTGGAGGAAACGGCATGAAGCGCAAATGGCATATCAAGACCCATCTGCTGGTTACGCTCGTCGGTCTGACGACCGCGCTGCTGCTGACCGTGGCGCTGGCGTTCAATCTTTCGATGTACGGCTATCTCCGTTCCCGCGTGACGGCGCAGCTCTTTGACGCGTCGCAAAGCGCGTCGGAGGAACGCAGGGGCGACATGCACGGCCCGCGCGTCTTCGAGGAGGAGATGGCGGACGATGCAGACGACGACGCCGACGGCGATGCGCCGGATGACCCGGAAGATCGGTTTGACGAGCGACCGGACCGCGTGATGGGCACGCGGGGCAGCGCCGTTCTGCTCAACGCCGACGGGACCGTGTTTGCCAACCTGCACGGGGATGCGGCGGCGGCGCAGACGCTCTCCGGCTGGTACCGGACGCAGCTGGCGGCCGGGAAGGCAGGGGAGATCATCAACAAGCTTGTGCTCGCCGGAAACGGCGCCTACGTCGTTTCGGCCGGCGCGGATCCGGTCACCCCGGGGCAGATCATGCTGACCTACGTGGACGTGACCTCCGTGGTCGCCTTTGCGCGGCAGATCAAC
>JAFWCS010000179.1 GCA_017534365.1 Clostridia bacterium
GCTCTGCGAGGCGGGGATCACTCCCCGCCTCGTGCTTTTGCCGGCTATTCCTTTGTTCGTTTTACCCATTCGTCCCAGCGCGGATCGGATTTTATCTCGTTTTCGATATCCACGGGATCGGGGGCAGACCACCACGGCCAGTCCTCTGCGAGCGTCAGCGGATCGCGGCTGATGCCTGCGGTCTTGATAGCAACGAAACGCAGCAGCGGCGTTGTGTAGTATGCGTCCCGTTTGTCGGCAAGCGCTTGAAATCTTTTTGCGTGATCGAGCGCAATATCGAGCGACGCGAAGGCGTCGTCGTCCAGTCCCGCACGCCATTGCAGAGAAGAAAGGTAGAGATAAAGCGTGACAAGCGTTCCGTGAAAGTCTCCGAAATTGCCATCCGTAAAGAACATTTTTGACAGTTCGATCGCATTTTGCACGGCGTCCAGCGCCGTGTGGTCATCGAAGTTCTTTTTGCAGAGCTGCGCAGTGGAGACCATCTGCCCGATCAGTTCCTCAAAGAGCGAAAGCAGGCGCTTCCCGGCGTATTCTACTCGCTTTTGTCCGTCGGCGGCAAAGGTGAGTGCCGCTGCGCGGTTCATATTTCCCTCGGGAAAGGTCAGAGCCAGCGCTTCAGCTTTATCGTATTCACCGGTGAGGTCATACAGCATAAGAAGCTCACAACGCACGTCATGAAGCAATTTCTCAGACGCGGTGACGTTCAGCTTTTCAAGCAGCTTTGTCGCTTCTTTCCAGTATTCGTTTTTTCTGTGCAGTTCAACATCCTCGGCAAAATAACCGTTTTCATCCCAGATAGGGTGCTGACCGTATCGTACGAAACCCGCGTCACGCAGAACCACCGCAAGCCGCATCATTATCTGCTCGTTTCCCGGGAATTCGATCAGAGCGTTGCGTAGATATGCGATGCATTCATCCGTCCCTACGTCTTTGCCTTGATCCACTTGATGAAGTTTCTCTGACTGTTCAATGATCGCGTCGATTTTTCGTTCGCGGTCGTTTTCATATCCAAACAGCTCGTCGATTGAAACGCCGAAATAGTTGGCTATCGACGGAATCATTTCCATATCAGGATAACCGCCGTTCGCCTCCCAGCGCGAGATTGCTTGCGAAGTTACGCCTAAAGCGTCTGCAAGCATTTCCTGTGTACGTCCGTCGCGATGACGGAGTTCACGAATCTTTTGTCCTAATTCAAGTTGCATACAATTCACCTCTATGTTTTTTCATTTTTCACCGGTGCAACTCAATTATAACACTTTTTTGCGAAAAAACAATTATCAATTCATTGTTTAAAACACAAGCAATCATTGATATTGTGCTGAATATGAAGGACGCCTGCTCTATGGCAAGCGTCCCTCCGGGGCGTCCTTTGTGAGGAAGGCGCTTCGAGGCAGTCAATACTATTTAACGAATACAAAAACTAACGAATACAAAAACGGCCGTGACCATTGCAGTCACGGCCGTTTTGTCTGTCGGGGAAGGAGCCTCCGGAGCGGGGCGGCGGTTTACCCGGCTGCCTGTCCCTTCATCTTCCGGTAAAGCTTTATGGCGATGAATCCGATCGCGGCCGTCCAGAAAGCGCCCCATACCTCGACGGCCCACAGCGGCGCCGCGCCTCTCTGGTAAAGCGCAGGCAAGGTATCCGCCAGCATGTGCAGGACGATCGCCGCCGGAAGGCAGGGCTTTTTGGCGTTCAGGACACCATAAAAAATTGTGACCGTAAGCCCGATGTGCATGAACATCGCGAGCAGGCGCTCAAATACGTTCATGGCTGCCAGCGACCAGTCAAAGGCGGCGGCAGCCTGAACCGCCGGAAGCGCGGCAGAAGCCGTTTCCTCCGTGATGTTCAGGGAACGGAGCGCGTTCTGCACGTCTCCCTGCGAGAACAGCACCGCGGCGGCAAGATAGGTGATCATGGCCGGCAGCAGGACGGCAAGGACCTCGATCCCGCCGTGGCCGATGCCGTACAGGAC
>JAFWCS010000180.1 GCA_017534365.1 Clostridia bacterium
CGACGAACAAAGAAACGACAGCCAAGACTGCTATCGATTTAAGCAAGCTCACAACAGCATATATTAAAACTCAAGACAATAACAGCAAAGTTAATCTGCGCGAATCACCGAGTACAGATTCAAAATCTTTTGCCACGCTCGCAAGCGGCACGGAAGTGAAACTCATAACCAAAGAGGGCGACTGGTATAAGGTTATCGTAAACGGTAAAACAGGATATATCAAAGCAGACTACATCACCGACAAAAAGCCGGTTGCGTTCACAACAGGATATGTCAAAGATAGAATTTATTATAATGAATGGGCGAATTTGAAGTTTGTTATTCCAAACGATTTTGTAGAAGATGATAGCGTATATTCTGGCGATAAGAATACAGAAGGGTTTTCAGGTGGATTAGCTTTAAGAACAGAACAAGAAGATGAATTCATATTAATACGATACTATAAAAGCGATATAAGTACTCTTTGTCAGTCTAAAGGGTTCGCAGTTTCAGATCTTAAAAGCACTGTTTTAGGTGGACAAGAGTATAAAGTATTTGAAAATTCCGAACCCCATATGCTTTATACTGATTACAAGAGATTCTATATGAAGAAATTAGATGATTATGTTGTTTATATTTATTTTGAAGCGATATCTCAATCAAGATTAGATGAGTTTGCATTGCTCTTTTCAATAATCTCCTGATTTTCTGTAACAATTCCCCTCATCATGTGTATACACTATTGAACGAAGCAAACAGAGCTTCACAAAATCAATAAAAAACACATGATAAGGAGAAATCAAAATGAATACCAACAAAATCAACACTCTCAACACCAACGAAACCGAACTCAGTGCAACTGAACTTGAAGAAGTAAACGGCGGCCTTCTCTGCGAGCTTGCAGTGGCAGGCGCGGTGGTAGCCGGAGCCGCAATCGGCACGGCCGCCGTGGTCGGCACGGCAGCCGCGATCGGCACCGCAGCCGCTCTCGCGGAATGCAGCAGACCCCGCCCCAGACGCTGCAACTACGAGTATACTTATTGCCGCGAGACCGTTTACAGATGGTAAGGTTATAACCTCGGCAAAGGGGCTGTCGCATTCAGGCAGCCCCCAAAAAGAAAAACGGACCAGGAAAAAAACAGCCGGGCGACCCGAAAAAAGGTTGCCCGGCTGCTGCTTTCATAGGATCATTTAATCATCACAAAAGCCACACAGAAAGCAGTTAGGTGAATAGGTACTGGGTACTGTGGTACTGGTACTGTCAAGACTTATGCGCAAATTTGTTTGCAATCCATGAAAATGAAGTGAAGTCGTGCAAAAAGATTCGTTTTTTATGTAACACTTCTCCGTATTCTGTGTATACATTATTGAACGAAGCAAACAAAGCTTCTCAAAATCAATAAAACACAGAATAAGGAGAATTCAAAATGAACACAAAGGAAATCAACAGAATCAATAACATCGAAACCGAACTCAACGAAAACGATCTTGAGGAAGTGAACGGCGGTCTCTTGCTTGAACTTGCTGTTGCAGGAGCAGCCGTCGGCGCTGCAGCGGTCGGCACCGCGGCAGTCATCGGCACAGCAGCCGCACTCGGCACCGCAGCGATTGCAGGCGCAGTAATGGCAGAAGCCTGCAGGCCTCAGCCTAGATGCTACTCTTACGAATATGAATACACATACTACCGTGAGACCGGTTACAGATGGTAAACCACAAAACAATATCTCACCAAACAGCGCTCTGGAGGGCGCTGTTTTTTCTTGGCTGTTCGCCATAAAACAAAAAGTAAAAACCATTTTTTCTGTAACATCTTGCCGCCCGGTGTGTATACATTATTGAGCAAGGCAATAACACCTCTCAAATAATAACAAACAAAAAGGAGACATCAAAAATGGCAGCAATCAAAAAAGCAATCGCAATCCTGGCAACACTGGCAACCATCCTTTCGTGCTTTGCCATCATGGCAGACGCAGCAAGCATTTCGGTCGTCAACGGCAGATCAGACGGAAACTGGCTGTTCCCGCTTGCAAGCAGTTATTATCAGAGCATATCGGACTGGGCAGGCTGTTATGCCAACGGCGGAACAATCGGGGCCTGCCCTTTCCACGGAAAAAGCTGTGGGCACAACGCAGCTTGCGACGCAGACCACTACACAGGTCACGGTCCGTACGGCCATAACGGAATTGATATCAAAGCAGCGAAAGGCGCGGCGGTAATGGCATCTGCCCCCGGAACACTGTATTATGTAAATTACAATCTCGGCGCAAGAGGTTTGACGGCGGTTATTGAACACAAAACAAATAGCAAAGATTCTTATTACAGCTATTATCAGCACCTTAATGGCATTAACACAAAAATCAAAAGCGGATCAACAGTAAATGCAGGCGATATTATAGGGTATGTAGGAAATACAGGAGGTAATTATGGCAACCATCTTCATTTTGGTATGGTATTTGGTCAGGCAGGGAAAGGCAGCAATGCAGCAACCGGAGAGTATTTAAACACATTGGAGGGATATGGCTGGCTAACAACGTCAGATTACAAATATGGACGTATTGTTGTAAATCCCGATGTAAAAAACGCAGATACGAGACTTGATACTGTAAACAGTCACAGAGGTTCGGTGCACTACGTTTTTAATAAATCCGAAGTGAAAATCGGCTCATGCAGCTATATTTTAACAGACTATGAAAGTGCGCATCCTCATAAAGCGATCTATAAATGCAAAGACTGTGGAAAAACATATACTGATGCAGCCAAGACAAAATACAATTCAAATTGCAAGCAATGTACCGAAACTGTTTTTAATACTAACGGTATTACCAAGCCGTCGACTATCAGGTACGCCAGCTGCTTCGGTCTCAAAGGAACGATCACCTGCAATAAAACAATGACAAATATTACTGCCGGGATCTATACTGATTCGGCCGGAAAAAACCCAAAACAGAGAATCAGCATGAACCCAAATTCAAAAACATATAACTTAAACGGCAAAGTAAATGACAGTTTAGTATTAAATAATCTTGATGATGGTACATACTATTACAGAGTGACTGCAACGGCACCCGGAAAAACTGAAATCATCGTAAACCAGAAATTTAATGTGTATACCGTATTTACAATTTCTAATGCAACAAAACCTACTTCAATCAAAAAAGGCAGTTGCTTTGGATTGCGCGGAGTAATCTCAAATGATAAAAAGCTGAAGAATGTAACAGCAGGTATTTATTCAGATGCAAATGGTAAAAATGCGAAGCAAAAAGTCAGCGTAAATCCAAATGCAAAATCCTATAATTTAAATGGAAAAATTAATAATGAACTGATTTTCAACAATCTCCCGAAAGGAACATACTACTACAAAGTAACCGCAAATAACGGAACCAGAACAGAGACTTTAATCAATCAAAAGTTTACTGTAACCTGATATTTTCGCGCACTGGGCTGTCGCAAGCAGGAAAACCCTGCGGCGGCAGCCCTTCGGATCTTGGGCGCGATGAATTTTGGGCAATTAAGCCCACTAAACGCGCTAAAATAGACAGTATATTCAAAGGCCGCCGGGAAAAGCGAACCCCCGGCACGCAGTTTTGGATGCCGCTAACCATTCATAAAACCTTCTTCGCATCCAGAAGCAGTCGGCGAAAAACGCCTGCATGCAATCAGCTCCCGCGTCCGGAGACGCGGGAGCTGATGCTTGTTTTCGGTTGCTTTTCGTTTTCCGCTAACGGCTGTGCCGGGTCAGGCGACGGCGGCATAGATCCGCTGGGCGATCCGGTAGAAGAGGCCGTAGGCCGAAAGGAACGGCGTCATGGATTCCAGAATCCCGCCGAAGAACAGCCGCGTTTTCGCGCCGATCTCGTCGGCCTCATACATATTCCATTCGGCGGCGGGCGCGTAGCGGATGCAGATGCAGTCCAGATAATCGCCGTGGCCGCCCTCGCTGATGGTCCTGACGCCGAAGGCCTGCAGATCCTCAAAGAGCTGCTGCCGCTCGTCAAAGCGCGCCGGGTTCAGCACGGAGAATTCGCCCTTGCCGGCGCTGGACTTCCAGAACCGCCAGGACAGCTCCGTGCGCGTGAGATGCTCAAGCTGCGTCTCATCCGCCGCCGCGGCCTTTGCTTCCGCCCACAGCGCGTCGATCTCCGCGACCTCTCGACCGCTGAAATCATAGCTCTGCTGCGCGCCTTCGCCAATGGAGAGATGGCCGTTCTGGCCGCCCGCTGCGTCAAGATGCCGCTGCAGGATCTCCTCGATCGCTTCCCAGCCGGGGCCGTAATACGCCGCAAGGAAGCCCTGCACTTCGGGCTGCAGATCACGGTAGGGATCCTGCAGGCTCTTGGCGATCATATAAGCGCGCAGCTCGCCGAATTCGGTGTCGCAGTCGCGGATATAGTAATTGCCTTCCTCGTAAACGCCGCGCACGTGATTCTCATAAAACACCTGGATGTTGCGCTGGATGACGTTGAAATCCGGGAAAAAGAGGCAGGTGTTCAGATAGTTCGTCGTATAATCCCAGACGTAGAGCCGGTTGCAGATGGCGGCCCAGTCGGCGAGATCCTTCATCAGCGCGGTATTGCTTGAGCAGGACGGATCGTCCAGCGCGTGGCAGAAGCAGCACTCGATGGTGCAAAGGCGCACGATCACATTCTCGCGCGGCACGATGCCGGTCGGCGCCTGGCGCGTATATTGATAGGCAAAGGTGTCGATCGCCACATTGTCGTAGCCCGCCGCCTTGACCGCATCCGCGATCTGATTGACGAACTGCAGCATCGTGGCGGACTGCACGCCGCCGTGCGCGGCCTCGAACGCCTTGCAGCGGTCGCATTCGCAATAATGATAATTATCGTTCTGCGTGACGGAAACGATCTGCACCGAAGCCGCCGGGTCATGGCCGGAGGCGAGCAGGTTCAGCACGTTTCGCGTTGCGATCGCAAGCACCTCGGGATTTGTGAGGCAGGGCTGATCCGTCGTGCGCGCGCCGTCATGCAGCGCAAGGTATTCGGGGTGCGACTCGGCGTAGCGCGCGGTCTCGCACAGGCCGCCCATGGTGTGGCAGAAGCCGCCGAGATAGTTGACGTTGCCGCCCATTTCGGCGGGGATCCTGCGGTAGGTGCCGCCGTTCAGGCCGTTCGCCACGGAATACTCCACGTCGCAGGGGCTGCGCCAGTCGGTATCCGTGTATTCAAAAAACGGCGCATAGACCAGATCGGTATCCGCGGGCACTTCGATCGATTCCGCCTGCGGCAGCTCGATGATCTGCGCGGTGTAGACCTTCCTGCCGCAAAATTCCTCCAGGAAGCGGTAGACGCCGGCCTGCAGGCCGCGCACGCCCGTGCCGCTGATATGGAGATTGCCGTCGATCACGGCGATGCGGTAGCCGTTCTCCGCAAGCGCCGAAGCGTCTGCGGCGGAAGCGGCGCCGAGGGCGATACAGGGCCCGTCCGCCTGTGTGACAGTCTGCGGCGCGGCGCCGAACACCTCCGCAAGACACTGCGACAGCTTTTCGGCTGCAAAGGTCTCATAGCTCGTCGGCTCTGCCGGAACGAGGATGTCCCAGCCGGCGTCGATCCGCACGGCGTCCGCCTGCGCAAACGCCGCCTGCGCGGGCACGAGCAAGAATACGAGCGCGAGAAGAATACTGCATGCTTTTTTCATAGTCCAGATCCTTTCTGCCGGGCAAAAAGCGGCTTTTTCTAAAAACAGCACCGCAGGATTCAGATGCGCGGATCGTGCGGTGCCGCCTTCATTATAGCAGAAGGGCATGTAAAAATCAATGCGGTGGGACGGGGAATCTGCGGCAAATTGCGCAAACTGCATCATTTTTTGAATCATGCGCGCGGGGCAATTCGTTTGGAGGAAGCGCCGGTCCGGATCCCACTGAGCCGGACAGCATTGAATTTCCGGAAAAATAAAATGACGCAGCGCATTATTTTTAGTTGAAATAATATAAAATCTATGTTAGAATAAATTGGATACGTTTACGCAGCCGCCGGGCTGCCGCGGCGCGGGCGAGACGCCGGGCCGACGGGGCCGTCGGTCAAGATCCTGAAAGTCGGGGGATGACAGATGAAAAAAAGCGAACGGAACGGCCGCATGGTGTTTGCCGATCCCACGCGCAAGCGGGTCTATCTCCTCAGCGTGCTCCTGCTCGCGGCCGCGCTCACGCTGCTGTTTCTCCGGCTCTTTTATCCCCTGATCCTGTTTCATCTGCGCTATGCGCTGATGACCGCGCGGCTCTCGACCGTCAGGCTCTACAACCGCATTTTTCTCGGCCTGATGGGCGTCAACGTCGCAAAGCTCTTTCTCTATGCCCTCGCGGCGCGCAAAGCGAAGCGGCAGAGCACCTCGTTCTGCCCCGCCGTGACCGCCGTGATCCCCGCTTACAATGAAGAAAAAACGATCGTCGCCACGGTCCGCTCCGTGCTCGCGGCGGAGTATCAGAAGCTGGACGTGATCGTCGTGGACGACGGCTCCAAAGACCGGACGCTTGAGATCCTGCGCGCGGAATTTGGCGGCGACCCGCGGGTCACGATCCTCACAAAAGAAAACGGCGGCAAATCCTCCGCCCTCAATCTCGGCATCGCGCATGCGAAGGGCCCGCTCCTGCTGCTGCTCGACGCGGATACGATGATCGCGCCTGATTCCGTGCGGCTGCTTGCCGCGCATTTCGGCGACGCGCGCGTGGCGGCCGTCTCCGGCAACACGCGAGTGGGGAACGTCCACAACCTGATCACGCGGTTTCAGCGCGTGGAGTACATCCGCGATTTCAACCTGATGAAAAACGGAATGGCCCGCTTCAACGCGCAGGCCGTCGTGCCCGGCGCGCTGGGCATGTGGCGCAAGGCGGCGATCCTTGCATGCGGCGGCTTTTCGCGCGATACGCTCGGCGAGGACCGTGATCTGTCCATGGCGCTGCTCAAGCACGGCTGGCGGACGGAATTCGAGCCGCTGGCGTTTTCGGACACGGAGGCGCCGGATACGCTGCGCGGCTTCCTGCGGCAGCGCTTCCGTTGGACCTATTCCACCCTGCAGTGCGAGCGGAAATATCTCAGCTGCCTGTTCAATCCCCGGCGCAGGGGGCTCGGGCTGCTGCTGATGCCGGATCTGCTGATTTTACAGACCATCCTGCCCCTCGTGACGACGGTCGGCTTCGTGGCCAACCTGGTTGCGTTCGACGCCTATGAATGCAAGCTGCTGGCCGTCAGCTACGCCGTTTCCGTGGCCATCGAGCTGATCCTGTTTCTCTTCGCAAGGCGGATCACGGGCGAAAGAATCTCTGTCAGGGATCTGCTCGCCGTGCTGCCGCAGCGAATCATTTACGGTGTGCTCTGCACATTTCTTCTCTTTAAATCTGTGGTTTATGCTTTCATCGGCACGACCGTTCTGTGGAACAAGGTCGAACGCAAAGGCAACAGTCGGCAACCGCCCGGTCAGACGAGCGCGCAGGCCGATCAGCATAAAAAACTCAATGAATGGAGGAATGACACAAAATGAAAAAGAAGCGGCTCCTCATTTATGTCGCCCTGCTCGCGGCGTTCGCGCTTGCGTGCACGGTGCAGCTGATGCCGAAGCTCATTGCGCGCGCGGAAGACTGTCCCGACGCCGCAGTCGGCACGGCAAGTCTGACGGATGAAGGCGATACCGTCTTCGTGCGCATGGCGAAGTTTACGATCGGCGAGCAGACGATCCGCGCGCCGGGTTTTGTGGTCGCCAACGCGGCGGCGGGAGAGAATCCCGCGGCGGGCGTGGATTTCAGCGCGCTCAAGCCCATCACGGTCGGGAACCCGCTCACCGGCACGCTGGATAAGGATATCTGCGTGGTCGGCGACAACGCGGTCACGGATCTTTATCTGGGCGATCTCACACTGACGGATGGGCATCAGCTCTACAGCAAGAGCTCCGGTCTCAATCTGCTCGGCGGCAAGCTCACTGCGCCGAAGATCGAAACGCCCAAGCAGATCAGCATCGGCAGCGCAACCGTCACCGTGAATTCCGATCTGACAGGCTTCGAGTCGATCGATCTGTTCGTCAGCGAAACCGCCAACTCAAGAATTGCTTCGTTCGGAACGCCGGCCTCTCTCACGGTCAACGGCAGCGTTTCACAATCCAACACGAAGCAAAGCTACGCGATCAACGTGGGAAACGGCTCCTCCCTGACGATCACGGGAGATTTTACCGCAAAGCGCATCCTTGTCGCATACGCGGATGATAACCACGCGCGCAGCTCGGTGAAGATCGGCGGCAACCTCACCGTGACGGAAGGCAATATGCAAAGCGTGGTCCTCATTCGCTCGGATGCCGAGATCGGCGGCGCAATCAAAGCGAACGACTGCGTGAATCTCAACCACGGCTCCACGCTGAAGGCCAAGAGCGTGGAAGCAACTATGATCAGCAACGAAACGGGCGGTTCCTTCGATATCGACGGCGACGTCACGCTCTCCAATTATCTGGACTGCTTCGGCTACCAACAGACGGGCGTGTGCCGGATCGGCGGCGACCTGAAGTGCTCCATCCTCAACGTGGTCGGCAGGAGCGCGGATGACCGGGAGAAGCTGACGGTCGGGGGCAGCGTCGAGTGTGAGCAGTTCGGCTCGATTAACGGCGAGCTTTCCCTGGGCAAGGGCGTCACCAAAACAGGAGGAGAATGGACGAGCTTTTTCCTTTACAACACCAAAGCAGAGATCGGCGGGGACGTGACCGGCCATAATCTGGATCTGAGAAACGCCACCGTGGTGATCCACGGCAATCTGACCAGCAAGGGCAGATGCGTGCCGGTCAGGGACTCGACCCTCACGATCGACGGCGACACGAATACGATACAATTCAATCCGCTGGGCGGCAGCGTGATCAAGATCCAGGGGAGCCTGACGGAAGACAGCCTGCTGAGTCTGAACGACAATGCTTCGCTGGAGGTCGGGAAGGACACGACTGTCTCCGGCCAATTCGGCCTGAACAACGGCGCCAAAATGACGGTCTCCGGCGACATGACCCTGCACGGCGAGAATAATGCATTCTGGCGCGGCACGGAGCTGAACGTGACCGGCAGCGTGGATTGCGGCGGCGGTCCCTTCAACGCCATCGGCTCCAAGGTCACCATCGGCGGCGATCTGACGAATGCGAGCTCGATCGACGCCACCAATGATTGGACCTACGGCGGCAGCACGATCACGGTGAACGGCGACGCCGTTTCCAACGATCACTTCACGCTGAATCCGAACAGCACGATCCAGACCGGCCGCGATTTCATCTATAATGACGTCAACGGCAAGATCGAAGGCAACATGATCGTCGGCCGCGATTTCGTCTGCCAAAAGAGCACCAACCTCTTCCCCGCAATGAATGGCGTCCGGGTCTCCGGCAAGCTGCAGGTCGGCAGAGACGTGCTGATGAATAACCTGCTTCTGAACTGTGACTCCTATCTGACGAACCTCGACGTGAACGGCATGATCGTCGCCCACAGGATTGCGGATATCGTCAAGGTCAGCGGGCATACCGACGAACCGTATGTGATCGAAGGCACGTCCTATGAAACCAATAGGAACAAGTTTTCTTACACGGTTCCGTTCGACCAGCAGGTCGTCCCGCTGACGATCGGCGGCGAAAACTACGTGACCGACATCAGAGATATTTCCAATAAAGAATTCACGCCGATCAGAGCGGGCGACTCCTTCACCATCACTTATGAGCTGGATGGCGGCGCGTTCCGCGCGGACGCTGTCATCGCGGAATCCTACAACGTCGTGATCGGCGCGGATCTGCCGGCGGAGAATCAGCTCGAAAAGCGGATCGGCTTCCTTTTCGGCGGCTGGTATGACAACGCTGAATACACCGGCGCCCCGGTGACGCAGATCCCCGAGGGCACGGTGGGCGACATGATTTTCTATCTGAAATGGAACGCATGCGACCACGCGGCGAGCACGGCGCAGCCCACCTGCGCCGAAACCGCGATCTGCACGATCTGCGGCGCGGAGATCCCCACGGCGCCGCATCAGTTCACCGTGTCGTTAGCGACCGTCGCGCCCACCTGCGTCGCTGACGGCTACACGACCTATCAGTGCGAGTTTTGCACCGAGATGGAGAACCGTGACTTCGTTCCGGCCCTCGGTCATGTGCTCGCTTGCGACGAATGGGTTTGGGAGGCAGATTACAGCTCTGCAACTGCAAAGTGCCACTGCACGCGCTGCAGCGACACGGTGGAACTGACCGACAACGCTCCGGCGCAGACGGTCGTTTCAGAACAGGACTGCACGCATCCCGAAATCAGTATTTATACCGCGACGGTGACCAATGATGACCAGACGTTCACTGATACAACCGAGCCCATCCAGACGAAGGATGCCCTCGGCCACGATGACGGACGTTGGCAGATCGATTTCGAGGCCACGCCGGACCATGACGGCCAGAAGTCGCTCTGGTGCAACCGCTGCGGCGCGCTGCTTGAGACCGAGACGTTTGCGCAGCATACGCACGAAACCGGCTTCGAGCGCACGCTGACCCCCGCGACCTGCACCGAGGACGGCGAAAAGGGCCTCTACTGCACACACTGCAACGCGCTCTATGACGTCGAGGCGATCCCCGCGACCGGCCATGACGAGGGCGTGTGGAAGGTCGATTTCGAGCCGACCGCCGACCACGACGGGCAGAAGACGCGCTACTGCACGAAGTGCGGCGCGGCGCTCGAGACCGAGACCTTCTCCGC